>DAIMDJ010000130.1:0-7318 GCA_036725905.1 Terriglobales bacterium | reverse complement strand
TATTACGCGCGTGTTTTCCTCAATGTCGCTGGCCGTGAGCCAAACGGAACCATTGCACCAGAAGATTATGAAAAGCTGCGGGAGGAATTAGTCGCTGGATTGAAAGCCATTCGTGATGAAAACGGACAGGAAATGGGCACGCAAGTTTTTCGGCCGGAGCAATTGTATAAAGAGGTGCGCGGCGTCGCGCCGGATCTGATCGTTTATTTCGGCGATCTTTATTGGCGGTCTGTCGGTACCGTCGGCGGCGGAAGAATACATACCTTTGAGAACGACACTGGCCCCGATGGGGCTAACCATGCGGAGAACGGAATTTTTCTCTTTCGGCCGGCTGACGACGGGATTCCGGGTGGACGGCGAATCGAAGGGCTGCGGATCACCGACATTGCGCCAACGGTCTTGCAATTATTCGGTTTACCGGTTCCGCAAGATATGGAGGGCACGGCGCTGACCTGGTCATTTGCGGTTTCCCCTAACGACAAAAATTTATCAGCGACTATCAGCGACCAATAGTGTTCCTTTTGTAGAATCTTGATAGAAACCATGAAGATTAGCAATCTTTGATCACTGCGGAGACGGCCTTGAACCCGAACCATCACCCCGAAGTTGAGAAACGCCCCAAGGTAGTGATCATAGGTTTGGACGCAGCGACGTGGACGCTCATCCGTCCCTGGATTGCCGAAGGCGGCATGCCGAACTTGGCAAAGTTGATGGATGCCGGTGTGTCTGGCAAACTCGAATCAGTTCTTCCGCCGATTACTCCACCGGCATGGACTTCATTCATGACCGGAAAGAATCCGGGCAAGCACGGCATTTTTCACTTCGTCGAAGCCGCCGTGGATAGCTACGAGATGGATTATGCCAACGGCGGTTCGCGCCGCTCGGCCACGGTCTGGAAAATCCTCAACGCCGCCGGGTTTTCCGTGGGAACAATGAACATTCCGTTTACCTATCCGCCCGAGGCTTTGGACGGCTTCCAGATTTCTGGCCTGGATACACCATCGGCCAATAGTCCGTTCGTCTATCCGCCGGCGCTCCAACGTGAGCTGGTCGATCACTTCGGTAAGATTGATCATGACGTCCGCTTCCTCGGATTTATGTCCACAGACCGGCGGCGCGCTCAAGTGCTCGCCGAAATGGAAAAAATTGACCGGCAATGGGCAGCAGTCGCTCTTTACCTTCTGGAACATCATCCCCAAGACGTCATGATGTTCGTATTCATGTCGATTGATACAGTGCAGCACTATTTCTGGCAATACATGGATAGCAGTCATTTCCTCTACGATCCGAAAGCCGCACCTCGTTTCCGAGATGCAGTGCGCCAGGTGTACGAACGACTCGATGCGGTGACCGGGCAAATAGTGGAGAAGCTTCCGGTCGATACGACGGTCCTGGTGGTTTCGGATCACGGTGGCGGTCCTGTCGTCGACCGCATCGTGTTTCTAAACCGTTACCTGCACCAACTCGGGCTGCTGCACTATTACAAAAATGGAGGCGACGGAGAGCAAGGAAGATTCGGCCTGCATAGGATCGGCTCAAAAGTCCTGCGAGGGGGGTTTTCATTTCTGCGAAAGTCGCTCTCGTCGCGCCAAAAGAACCTTCTTGCTGAAGCATTTCCTAGCCTGAGGAAGAGGGCCGAACTCGCATACACATCGTTTCAAAACATCGACTGGGACCGCACGAAAGCATATTGCAGCGAAGTGCTCGCCTCGCCACCGAGCATCTGGATCAACTTAAAAGGGGTAAAACCCCGAGGCATTGTGGAACCAGCGGAGTATGACGCGCTGACTGACTTTATCATTGAGAAATTGCGGGAGCTGAAAGATCCGCGTACCGGCGAGCCGATCATCGCGCGCGTTTACCGACGCCACGAGATTTTCCATGGCCCGTTTGCCGGCGAAGGCGCCGACCTCATCCTCGATTGGTGGAGCGAAGACAGCCTCTTTTCGACGCAGCCAAGTTTTAGGAAAGACGGGGCCAAACCGGCCGTCGTGATTCGTGACCATCGTCCATCCGAAGAAAGCGAATGGGGCGGTACGCACCGGCGTAATGGAATCCTGATCGGCCGCGGGCCGGCGTTGAAAGCTGCTGCGGAGGTAGAAAACGCACAGCTTATCGATCTCGCGCCAACGCTTCTCTACTTGCTCGGTTCGCCTGTCCCAGAAGACATGGACGGCAAGGTCCTGACGAGCGCCTTCCGACCAGAGTTTCTTACTGCGCATCCGGTCCGAGCCGGTAATGCTTCTGGCGTCTCCGAGACGCGTCGTCAGAGCGGCTACACGGAGCAGGAGTCAGCCAAAGTTGAAGAACGTCTTCGGGCCCTGGGCTACCTCGAATAACCGATATGCTAAGGAACATGTTTGAAATGATTGGTGCCGGTCTTGAACGCAAAATGCGCAGATTCGGCACCGGCAGCAAGCTCAGACTTTCTGCCGAAAGAGTATAATGCCATTGCTCAAGCCAGCTGTGACAACATGAAGAAGCCTGCGCCACATAGGCGGAACGGAACGGAACGTTATTCTATCGCCATGGTAGCCGCCTGTGCATTTCCTGCCAACCACGGGTCGCCGGCGAGTGTCCGAGAGATGTCCGATACGCTTTCGCAGATGGGACACGACGTGCACATCGTCACGTATTCGACAGGCCAGAAAGATATCGTCGTTCGCTACGCGAAGATTCATAGGACGGGGCCGTTTCGGCCCGAAACCAACGCCAGGGTCGGGCCCTCGTCGGAGAAATTTCTCGAAGATTTCGCCCTTTTGCGGTTGCTCCTGCGCGTGGTTCGGCGCGAACGCATCGATGTTATTCACGCGCACAATTACGAAGCCGCGCTGATCGGCATGATGGCAAAATGGATCACCGGCCGGCCACTGCTGTACAATGCCGTGAACCTGATGTCCGACGAATTGGCCGGTTACAATTTCATCCGTCCGGCCTGGCTTGCCCGCGCAATCGCGCGCGCACTGGATTGGTTTGTTCCAATTTTTCCGGATCGCATCACGGCCGTCTCTCCCGAGCTGAAGCAGTGGTTGATCGAGCGCGGAACTCCCGAACAAAAGGTGGATATGGTCCCTGCAGGGATCGTGCCAGAACTGTTCGAGAATGCAGATCCGGAAAAGATCCGCCGCCGTCATCGAATCAATGGCCGCGCGATCGTGATGTATGCTGGGGTATTGAATGCGTTCCAGAGAATCGATTACCTGCTTCGCGCCTTTGCGGTAGTTTCAAAGCAATTGCCCGATGCGCTGCTGATGATGGTAAGCGCCCTGGTATCCGAATCTCATCAAAGAGAACACAAAAAGCTGGCCGATCAGCTCGGCGTTTCTGATGCCATCATGTGGATCGCGCCCCATTCGCTTGAGGATTTGCCGAGTTATCTTGCACTTGCCAGTGTGGCAGTGATTTCGCGCCCGGAATGCCCGGGCCATCCGGTTAAGCTCTTAAACTATATGCTAGCGGGCAAGCCCATCGTTTGCTTTGAAGGCGCGGCCAAAGGCTTACACCACTTACACGATGCATTCATTGTGCCCAATCACGATTGCGAGGCGCTCGGCCAAGGAATCATTACGTTGCTGAAGGATCACGAGCTGGCGGCGAGACTGGGAGCAAACGCACGCACAACGGTCATTACCAATTTCGATTGGCGTCAAATATGCCGGAGAATCGAGCGCATCTACGACAGGCTTCTCGGCAAGTCTGAGTTGATCGACAGGCAAAGCGAGCACCATGCGTTTGCGCGGCTGCAACCCTAACGCTTGTTATCCCATGGCTTCGCCAATAGCACACAGTTTCGCCGGGTTTTGGACATTCCTGCTTCTAACCGCGCGTTTGAAGGTGCGCCTTATCACAGCCTGCCGCCAATATCTACCGCAACTGGTGTTGCTGGTGTTGCTTGCGAACCTGCCTGACATCGATTTTCTCTTCGGTCTTGCCACCGACGCAAACGCAAACGCCTTGCATCGCGGCTTTACCCACAGCCTGGCAGCAGCCTTTTTTGTTGCGCTCGCTGTCGCCTGCGTATGGCGGATTGCTGGCAGTTTTTGGCGAAGCGCGACTCTTTATTTTTTGGCATACGGCTCACATCTTCTCATTGACTTGTGCACCGGCAAGAAGCTCGGATGGAATTTCACCGGCTATGGCGTTCCTCTATTCTGGCCGTGGACAGAGAAATTCCGCTCGCCATTAGTATTGATTGTGGGGGTTAAGCATAAAGACCTTCCCACGCTATTCAGCATGGAAAATGTCCAGTTGTGCCTTTATGAACTACTAACCTTCGGCGCGGTCACAGCAGCTCTGCTGGCATTATGGCTGCGACATCAAAAAAATCGTGCCATGTCCCACGACCGGGAAACAGAGCCACGCGCAGTCTTCAACTCGAATCCAATCCAATGAAAGATTCCCTCCACCTATCCACCGAGCGCCGAGAAAGCCCTCCTGCTCCGCGAAAACATTCCCACTGGATAGTCTTCCTGGTCGTCTGTTTTCTTTTGGGACTACTCGTCTTTAAAGCCGTTCTTCATATGATCGGCACCGATACTAAAAAGGCTCACATGGTGCATGCGGCGTCGCCCGTGGAAACCGTTCCAGTCCGCAAACAGACGCTTGAGGAAGTCATTGGGGGCAGCGGCACGATAGAGCAATTCAACGCCGTCCTCCTGACCGCACAGATTAATGCTCGAGTCCTCGAGGTCCCTGTGAAGATTGGCGATATCGTCAAAAAAGGCGACCTTCTGGTCCGCTTGGACGACCGGGTGATCCGAGCCACCCTTGAGTCTAACCGACAACTCGTCGAGGCCAATGATGTCAAGATAAGAGACCTAACCAGCCAGCTAAGTCGCTATACCGCGCTTTTGAAGAAAAACATGGGTACCCAGCTTGATGTGGAGAAAAGCGAAATGACGCTTGCCGAGGCGCGCGAGGCTCTCGCCAAAGCAACTCTGTTGCTGCGGCAGGCGGAGATTGAGCTTGAGCACGTGGAGATAAGGTCTACCATCGACGGCATCGTGCTCGAGCGGCTCGTAAATCCGGATGAGTTCACTAGGCCCGATCAGGCGGTCATGAAGCTTGGTATTATCAATACTGTCTTGATGGCGGCAAAGGTTACGGAGGAAAAAATCCATTCCATGCAGTTGGGCCTTTCTGCCGAAATCACGTTCCCCGCCTTTCCCGCAGAGACCTTTCAAGGCAAAGTTTTTAAAATAGATCCGAACACCGACCCGGTAACCCGGACTTTCACCAGCTACATAGAAATCAACAATTCGGGTTTTCGCTTAAAGCCAGGTCTATCGGGATTCGCGCGTATCCATCGCACCGCCAAAGACGTGCTCGCTGTGCCCAGTGTTGCAGTAATTAATCCGTCAGGCGACCAGGCCTCTGTTTTTGTTGTTAATGACGATGGCCGAGCGGAGCTGCGCAAAGTTCGCTTGGGGGTCGTTATAAATGCTATGACGGAAGTAACGGGTGGTTTAAAGGAGGGTGAAAAAGTCGTGACAGTTGGTCAACTATACCTTAACGAAAATGACAAAACCCATTCCACATCGAAATCTAATATGGCGAAATAGCCTGGCTGCTTCGCTAGCAGCCCTAGTGCTAATCCTGCCTCTTAGGTTACCAGCAGGAGAAATAAGCGTTCACAATCCGGACCTTCCCCGACATCCGCTGACGCTTAAAGATTGCATCGCCATTGCAACCGGTGAAAGTCCGAAACTGGTAGCCAGTCGCTTGGATATCCTGGCAGCAGGCGCGGAGATTCGCGCCGCCCAGGATTCGCTTTGGCCAAACCTGAAGGGAGCGGTCACGGGGGAGGCGTTCTCGGGCGAACCGACCTCTAAGTTCCGCATCTTCAGTGGAACGGGAATAAGCGCAGCGAAGAAGGTGGGTCTCGCCGGGTTCGGAATTGGTGACCTCAGATTGGAGTACCCCGTTTTCAAGGATGGGAGTATTTTCGGATTCAATGATGCACCGGCAGTCGAGATTAAGAGAGCGCAAAGAAATGCCCTCGCCTGGACGGCTCATCTTACTCGCGAGGATGTCATCAATCGCGTCACGCAAGTCTTCGTTGACGCCGTTTCAGCGCAGAACCGGGTGGAGCCCATCGACCGCAAAGTAGCTCTGCTGCAGCAATCAGTCGATATTCACAGAGAACAACAGCAGAAGGGATTGATCCTTCCTGTCGATGTCGAGGTTGTCACAAAACAGCTCAATGGCGCCCAATCTCTTTCGAAAATCGTTCACCAGGAAGCCGTGGCAGGGCAGTTAGGGCTGACCCGGCTCCTCGGTTTGCCCTCCTCAGCCGACATTCGCCTGGGTACACTTCCCGAGCCGCCTACGCCGCCGAACGCGGCGCAGTTGTTTCACACGATGCTTGCGCGGCATCCGTCGCTCCAGGTGCAACTTGCAAATATCGAGAAGGCAAAGCAGGACTACCGGCTGGAAAATTTTCGACTCTACCCCGACGTGGATCTGCATGGGTCGGCGCTCTATATCACCGATTTTAGTCAATTTCACACTCGGACTCGGACCGGTGGCTCACAGACAGGGTTGAACCAAGCTCATGACTTAGTCGGCGGAATCACTGTCAACATCCCAATCTGGGACTTCGGGGCGCAACTTAACACCATGCGCGCGCGCAGGGACACCTATCACGCGGAACAAGCTCGCCTGGGCGCTGTTGGCGATGACCTGAGCAGTGAGATCGTTAGAATCTACGAGGAAATCTATTCAGAGACCCAACGGATTCTTACTCTGCAGGTAGAGGCCGGGAAACTCGACCGGGATCTGCGCGTTGCTCAATCTCAACAGCAGCAGGGCATCGGGCAACCAGTGACCACGATTGACGCGGAGGTGGCAGTTATCGATAAGCAGGAGGAGCTGGAGGTACACCAGTCGAAGCTGCTGCTGCTTTACGCTGAGCTGCAGAAGGCGATGGGTGGCACGTGGAAGTGGCTTCGATGAAGCAATCGCAGCGGATTGTCAAAAACGCAGTCTTTGGTATCGGCGCAGCTGTAATTGGTGGTCTCCTCTACCTGGCTACCATCCTCACAATCGCCCATTCGGTCAGCGTGACCGAATTCGGCAAGTATTCCTTCGTCTTGGCTTTTGCCATGTTCGTGAGCAATGTCGCCGATTCCGGATTGCCCCGCATGGTCATCCGCGAGATTGCAAGAGATCGCGAGCGACTCGTTCCGGTAGTAGGCGCCGCAGCCTCACTCATCTGGGTTATCTCAGGAATTATGTGTCTCCTGGTTGCGCTGGTGGTGCCGTTTTTTCATTTGGGAACAGACGTGAAGATATCCGCCCTGGGCATGAGTATTGCCAC
>DAIMDJ010000129.1:0-7388 GCA_036725905.1 Terriglobales bacterium | reverse complement strand
AGTCTCAGTTGCCTGCCACCGATAACTACAACGAGCGGCATGACCATGTGACGCAACGGAACTGGCGGACAGCTGAGGGCGGCTGTCCCGACGTCCTGGACGCTAGTGGGTCTCATCCCCTGCCGGAGCTGAATCTGGTGTATCCAATCTCTGAATCGCCACGGATTGAGTCGTCTCAGGCGGCGGCTGGAACTCCCCAGGCTCTTTGCCGGCCATCGCGGTTCTCATGAAATCCATCCAGATCGGCAGGGCGGCGTGCGCTCCCGTTTCCTTTGCGCCCAGCGTTCGCTTCTCGTCGTAACCCATCCACACACCGCAGGTGATGGAAGGCGAGAAACCGATGAACCAGGCGTCGGTGAAATCGTTTGTAGTCCCAGTTTTCCCAGCGATAGGAATCTGCATGCTCCTGGCGGCAACGGCGGTTCCATGCAGAACCACTTCCCGCAGCATCGCAGTCACAATACGTGCGGTGCGGGAGCCGATGACATCCTTCACATCAGGGAAATCTTCCTCAAGCACGCGGCCTTCATAATCTGTCACTTTGGTGATGTAGCGGGGCGTAATCCGCACACCGTCATTGGGAAACACGCTAAACGCCGAGGTTTGCTCAAGCAGCGTGATTTCTGCCGCGCCCAGCGCCACCGGCAAATACGGCGGGATGTTCGATGTGATCCCAAAGCGATGGGCGTAATCAATCACGCTTTTTATCCCGAGACCGTCGGCCAGCTTCAACGCGGGAATGTTGCGCGACTGCGCCAGCGCGCGCCGCAGCGTGATCACCCCTTCAAATTTCTCGTCGTAATTGTGCGGGATATATGGCCCGGAGGGAGTCTGAAACGTGACCGGCACATCGAGCACGGTGTCATCGGGGTTCGCGCCCTGGTCGATAGCGGCGGTATATACGTACGGCTTGAACGACGATCCCACCTGGCGCAACGCCTGGGTTGCTCGGTTGAACTTCGATAAATTGAAATCGCGGCCGCCGACCATAGCTTTAATTTCGCCGCTGGCGTTGTCAATGGCAATGAGCGCGCCCTGCGCGCCCGAATCCTGCTCAAGACTGACACGAGATCTTCCGCGTGCGCCAAGCGAAACGATCTTGACGTAAACGATATCGCCTGACTTCAGGATTGCTGCAATCTTACGGCCAGTCCAGGCAACATCGGATTGCGCTAGGCTCGCAATGTATCGGCCAAAACGGATCTGCGCCGATCCTGGCGCAACACTAGTCACCAGAGCGTGAATGTAACTGCTCGGTTCGGGTTCGTCCTCCCAGTCAGGATGCTGGTACGTGGCCAGTGTGGCATTACTTCGGAGCATATTCTCCAGATGGCCCTTCCAGCCGTGGCGCCGCTCGTATGTGGCGAGCCCATCGAGCACGGCGCGGTTCGCCGCGCGTTGCAAGTCCATGTCGAGCGCTGTATAGACCCGCAGTCCGCCCTGGTGCACCTGACCGGAGCCGTATTTCGCCTCAAGGTAGCGGCGGATTTCCTCGACGAAGTTCGGCGCCAATGAGCCGGGATCATGCTGAAGCTTCAACTCCAGCGGCTTGTTGCGCGCCTCGTCAGCCCGCTGGGTCGTCATTTTCCCATCTTCCAACATAGAGTTGATCACGAGGTTGCGACGCTTGAGCGCATGATCAGGATGATTGATGGGAGAGTAGTAGCTCGGCGACTTCGGCAATCCCGCCAGCAGCGCGGCTTCTTCTAACCTGAGCTGCCGGGCCGGCTTGCTGAAGTAATACTCCGAAGCGGCTTCGAACCCATACGCTCCGTGGCCGAGATAAATCTGGTTCGCATACAGCGTGAAGATTTGCGCCTTGGTGAAGCGGCGCTCGATCTGCACGGCGAGAAGCGCCTCCTGAATCTTGCGGTGAAAAGAACGATCCGGAGATAAGAAGAGATTTCTCGCCAGCTGCATCGTCAGAGTGGATGCGCCCTGCACCTTGCCGCCGGATTCGATGTCGCGATAAGCGGCTCCGGCAATACGCCAAACGTTTACCCCCCAATGCCGATAGAAGTCTTTATCTTCAATAGAAATCAAAGCATCGCGCAGCACAGGTGGATAGTCGTTGTAGGAAGCCACAACCCGCCGCTGCAAGGCGAACGACCCGATGATGCGCCCCTGATCATCGTAAAGCTCGGTCGTGGAGCTTGGCCGGAAGTGCTCGAGTTGTTCAACTTGTGGGAGATCAGTGGAGTACACGAACAGAAGGCCGATAGTTGCCCCCACCAAAGCGGCGACCAGGAAAAGCAAAGCGAGCACCACACGACCCACCAGCCGGCGCTCGCCCGCTTCCGCCGGAGGCGCTTCTTGAAGCAAGGATTTCACGGAAGTGCAGCTTCAGGATAGCAAGGAGCGGTGGTTGGATGTTAGTCCTTCACTCTTGGCCAGCAGCGAGAGCCCATCACCAGTAATTGAAACGCTTAGGGGATCTGCTTCCATGGACTCTCTATGGAGCCCACAGAACAGGGTCCGCGGGTTACTGACGCAAACAATTGTTCACGCTCAGAACCTGGGTGACTTCGATGACTAAAGTACCCTGTGATGTTTGGGCCAGCTCCGGCTAGCATGTTTAACAATTTGCCGTTTCGGGGAGGGGAGGGCGGATCGAAAACCGTGAATTGGCGGAGCAACCCCAGTTCGCTCAAGGACGAAATCTAGGGCCGTCAATCACCAGCTCATGCCTACTACAGTCGAAACCCTCACGCTGATTTGGCGACGTGTGCTGCAGCGGTCGCCGATCAGCCCGGAGGATAGCTTCTTTGATATCGGGGGCACGGATGCGTTGGCGGATCTGCTATGTTCCGAGATCGGACAGGTGTACGGTCGGCCACTGCCGAGTGCTACCCTCCGCCAAGCCCCAACGATCGCGGCCTTGGCTGACATTCTGGAGAAGCCCACTCCTCGCAGGCCTTCGCCTTTTGTCCATCTCAAGGCTGGTAGTGAGAAACCCCCGATTTTCATTGCACATGGCCTCTGCGGTACCGTGCAGTTTACTGAGCTTGCAAAGCACATTCGAACGGGCCACCCAATTTACGGAATTCAGGGAAAGGGATTAGACGAGATAGAGGAGCCGTTGGAGCGCGTCGAGGATATGGCCAGGTTCTATCTCGAGGCACTTGAGGAGCTATATCCGCAAGGCCCTTACATTCTGATCGGCTATTCCTTCGGTGGTTTGGTGGCGCTGGAAATGGCACACCGCCTTTCGGAAACCGGGAAGAATGTAGCGCTGCTGGTGCTGATCGATGCATATCCGCATCCGCGTTACATGGCATACCCTCAGCGCATGCGCCTGTTTGCCACACGAGTAAGGGGTCATGCTAACAAGATGCGGCAGTTGCCACTCCCGAGCGCATTTTCATACTTTGTTTGCGGGGTTAAACGCCGATTGCGTATTTCCAGAGCTCTCGGCGAGAGCCAGGGTCCCTCAGAGATGCTGGGCCTACCGTTCGGCGAGGCAGCTCTCCGGCGCGTTAAGCAGAAAGCTTACTTGGCTTACGCAAACTTTCAGCCGCGATTTTATCGCGGCAAGATACACTTCGTGACCGCCGAGATAAAGTCCTTCTTCCCTGGAGATCCGGCCACAATCTGGGCAGATCTCGCAGCCGAGCTTGAAATCGAGATCATACCTGGCAATCATCTGAATATCGTCACCACGCAGTTTGAGCCTCTGGCTTTAGTACTCACTCGCTACATCCAACACGCTACTTGCCGAATACGCTGAACGACTACCTGCAGCGGGAGTAATCAATCGGAGCGGAGTGACAGGCGATTTCACCACCTATTTGGTGCGCCAGACCGGGCGATCTATGAGCTATCTCTTCTTCTCTGAACCCAAAAACAAATCGCGCGCCGCAAGGCGCGCGATTAAGCCCACGATTATCGGCCTGCAACTAAAGACTAGCTTGTCCGGCTCTTCAGTACCTGAATCGCCTTGTGCAACTGCTCATCCTGTTGCGGGGGCTGTTTCTTGTTATTCTCCTCCGGCGGAGCGGTGGTTTGGTCTTCATCCGGAAGCGGACCATCGTCGTCGCCATCCGCCGCAAGGATATTGGGCGTCACAGCGCTATCCTGAATTGCCTTGCCGCTAGGCGAGTAATATTTGGCAATCGACAGCATCAGCGCTGACCCGTCCGGCAGCTCGATTGTCTTCTGCACCGAGCCATCGCCAAAAGTCTTATCGCCCACAACATCGCCGCGAGCATTTTCCAGAACAGCAGCAGCCACCACCTCCGCCGCCCCCGCTGTTCCTTTGTTCACCAGAACGACCAGCGGCAGCGCCGTGATAGCCTTCGACGGATCGGCGTTGAACGCCTCACGCGGATACTTCTGCCCTTGTAGATACGTGATTGTTCCGTGATTAAGGAACAAGTTGGCGGTTGAAATACCTTCCGATTCCTCTCCTTCTGAGCAATTGCGGAGGTCGAGAATCAGTTTCTTCGCGCCTGACTTCTGCAGGGTCTTTATCTTATTAGCGATTTCAGATGTCTTGCCCTTGTTGAAGGCATCCACCTGAATATAACCAATCTGGTCTTCGACCATCTTGTCGTTAACCGGCGGAACGCTCACAACATCGCGAGTGATGACGATCTTTTGAGGCTCCGCGCGGCGGGCGCGCACCACCGCAAGGCTTACGTTTGAGCCGGGCTGGCCTTCGAGCAGGTTGTGGACTTCCGCCAGCGACATTTCGCGCGTACTCTTCCCTTCAATAGCTTCAATGATGTCGCTCGCCTGAAGCCCAGCTTTATCGGCGGGTCCGCCAGGTATAGCGGAAACTACGGCTGCATATCCGAAGCGCTTCGAGATCGCCGCGCCGATTTCACCCTTGGCTTCAGTGCGATGGGATTTGTATTCCTTGTACTCTGCGGGGCTTAGATAGCTGGAATTCGCATCCAGCGATTCCAGCAAGCCGTGCAAAGCCCCGTCGGTAACCTGCGGGATGTTCGGCTCTTCGACGTATTCGCTGCGCACGCGCGAGAGCACCTCGCTATAAACCTGAAGCTGACGGTAAGCGCCATCATTACTCGAGGCGCGGACGCCGTCCAAACTGCCCACCACCATAAACAGCAGAATGGCGGCCGAAGAAACAAGAATTGCGGCCTTGGTTTTCATTGACATCGGATTTGATCTTCTCGATTGGCCTTCTCGGCGGGGAAATTCGCCTCCTCCTCAGGAGACTGAGTTAATTATAGCTTGTTTGATGCTGCCTGCTTCCGTTTGGTTCGGCAAAATAGCCCTTCAGTAACCATGCCAGGCTCGGACGCCCCAAAGAGCGCATTCCCAGCCCTCTGTTGTATATTCTTTGCGGCGAAAGGTGGTCCCGTGCTGATCCGTCTGGCTTTGCTGTGTCTCGTAGTAAGCGGGCTGTTGGCGAACTCCAACGCCCAGTCTGGCGATTGGAAGCAATTGTTCGATGGGAAAGATCTGGTCGGGTGGAAACATGTCGGGCCGGGGGAAATGACCGTTGAAGATGGGTTGATTCGCACGCACGGCGGGATGGGCCTTCTCTACTGGACGGGCGGCAAGCTGGGCGACTGCGCGATCCGGGTGGTATACAAGATGCGCGATCACAACGACAACTCCGGCGTGTTTATCCGCATTCCTATCGAACCGCGTGAAGAATGGATGCCGGTCCACTACGGATATGAAGTCCAGATCGATAATCAACCGGAAGATTCAAAAGAAGACGAATACCACGTGACCGGGACCTTGTATTCGTTGACCAAGCCGCTGGCCCGACCGGGCAAGCCCGGTCCAGAGTGGAACACCATGGAAATTACCTTGGATGGCCCGAAGACAACCGTCGTACTCAATGGCGTGAAGGTCACCGAATACACCGAGGGCGATCCAGTGCCTCCGAAGAAATTCGATTTCGAGCCCCAACGTGGGACCAGGCCCAATGAGGGATATTTCGGCCTGCAGAATCACAGTGACAAAGACATAGTTTTTTTCAAAGAAGTCGCAGTAAAGATGCTAAAGAAATAACAACGGAGCCACGCGTGAACAATGACATTTTCTCCCGACGCAAATTTCTGGGTCTCAGCGCTGTTGCTGCTGGATCGCTTGCCACAAAAACCATTTGGCTTGATCCTGACCCACTCTGGGCGATGCCGCAGGCCGTCGCGCCCAGCGACCGCGTGCGCTTCGGAATCATTGGGATCGGAATGCAGGGGTCCGGTTTGCTCGCGAACTCGATTGAGTTGCCTGGCGTGGAATGCGTGGCAGCGTGCGATCTTTACGACGGCCGGCACACGCTCTCGAAAGAGATCGTCAACAATCCCAGCCTGCCCACAACTCGGCGTTATCAGGAACTGCTCGCCAACAAAGGTATCGACTGCCTCATAGCAGCGGTCCCAGACCACTGGCACAAGCAAATCGTCGTTGATGCCGTGAGCGCGGGCAAAGATATCTATTGCGAAAAGCCCATGTCGCACACCGCAGCCGAAGGTGTTGAAATGGCCGACGCAGCCAGGAAAACGGGACGGATCGTGCAGATCGGCTCGCAGCGTGTGAGTTCAGTAATTTGCGCTAAGGCGAAAGACCTGGTCGCAAAAGGAGCTCTTGGCGATCTGATGCTGGTGGAAGGCTCGCTCGGCCGCAACGATCCTACCGGCGCGTGGGAGTATCCACCGCCGCTCGATCTTTCTCCTCAAACGCTCGACTGGGATACGTGGCAGGGTGCCGTTCCAAAGCGGGCTTTCGATCCACTCCTGTTCGCGCGCTGGCGGTGCTGGAAGGAATACGGCACTGGCGTAGCCGGCGATCTGCTCGTCCACCTCGTCAGCGGCATGATGTATGTGCTTGGCATCAACGAGCCGCCGAAGCGAACCATGGCCATGGGCGGAATCCTGCGCTGGAAAGATGGCCGCAACATGCCCGACGTTCACGCGGCTCTCTTCCAGTATGGAGACATCCCCGTTTACATGCGGCTGAACCTCGGCACTGAGAGTCCCGAAATTTATCGCTTCCAGGGTTCAAAAGGAATCCTCGAACTGACCGAATTCAGCCTCACGTTTTACCCTCAATCCGGACTGGACACCGCGCCCAGCTACTACGCTTCCGGCTTCCCGCGCGCAATGCGCGAAGAGTATTTCAAGAAATGGCATCAGGAGCACGACCCGGTCCCCGGCAAAGAGCCAGCCTTGGAGGGTGTCACGTACCGCAGCGATTCATGGGACGACGAAAAACCGCACCTGTGGAATTTCTTCCAGGCGGTGCGCAGCCGCAAGCCGGTGGTGGAAGACGCTGTCTTCGGTCACAACGCCGCGCTGGCCTGCCACCTGGCCAATGAATCCTACTTCCGAAGGAGTGCCATGTACTGGGACGCAGCGTCGAAGAGCATTAAAACATAGCTGACTGAGGCCTGGCTGGCACCAAGGGTGACA
>DAIMDJ010000128.1:0-7398 GCA_036725905.1 Terriglobales bacterium | reverse complement strand
CCCTCGTGATCGCGCACCAGCCCGAGTATGTCCGCTGCCGCCACGGGCTGCAGGTTGTGCCCGATTGCATCTTGCAGGAAGCGCCAGCTCTTGATCTGCTTATTGTGCCCGGCGGGCTCGGCGCGAGAACGCACGCCAGAGAAAATCCGCAGATTCTGGAATTTGTACGCCGCCAGAGGGGCACGGTAGTTTCTGTCTGCACGGGCGCACTCATCCTTGCGGCTGCAGGTATGCTCGATGGGCTCTCAGCCACCACGCACCACTCCTCATTAGACCTCCTGCGAGAATATGGGCAGATCACGATTCAAGAGGGTACTCGTTTTGTGATGCATGAGCGGGTGGCGACATCGGCTGGAGTGACGGCAGGCATTGATCTGGCGCTCGCTCTCGTGGCGCGTGAATGGGGTCATTCTGTCGCAGAAAGCGTGGCCGCAAACCTGGAATGGGAAAGCACCAGTTGGAAGCAAGCGCCGTCGGATGAGCCTCTCCAGCAGCCGACATTCTCGATCCGCCTGGCGACGATGAACGACAGCGGTGGCATTCTTAGCTGCCTGCGTGCGGCCTTCGAGCGCTACGAAAGCAGCTACACGCGCGGCGCATATGAAGACACAGTGCTGACGCCAGAAAGCCTTCAAAAGCGCCTTGATGTCGATTTTTGTCGCCATTTCCGCAGCGGGGGAAATTGTCGGAACGATTGCCTGCCACACCGTCAGCCCTGACGAAGGTCGTTTACGTGGCATGGCTGTTCGTCCAGAGTGGCAAGGAACGGGGCTGGCGGCAGCGCTGCTGCACGCTGCGGAAACAGAGCTTCGCAAAAACCAGTGCAAACGCATCACGCTCGATACCACAGATCCACTCAGGCGCGCAGTGCGGTTTTATGAAAAGCGTGGATTTATCAAATCGGGTCGAGAATCGGATTTGTTCGACATGCGCCTGTATGAATATGTGAAGCCGCTCTGATCAGCTTACGCAAAGAGAAAAGAAACGCCATGATCCGTGGACATTATCGGGCTGATTGCTCACTCATGTTCCGTCTGAGCAAACCCCGAACCGAATTCTTCGGACATGCCAACTTAGACAGCCAAATGATCCCCGACAGTCAGCAGGAACGGCAAGTTGCTCACATGAGTTCCGAGCTAGCGACAATCCGGGAGTTATCGCGTAGTGACTCCAATCGAATGCCGAGTACGGGCACTTCTACGGGTAGCTCACCCGTTATCCGGTCAGGTGGCTCTGGCTCGCTGACTACACGCTCGACGGTTGCGACCGACCCCTTAGTTCACGCGTCCACTCGACCGAACAGTCCGAAAAGACCAGCCTGACGTCATAGTCTGGAGCTGGTCTCTAGGGCTGCTTCCATCTCCGCCAGCAATTCGTCGCTCGAGACGACGCGCCCAAACAACAGGTCGACATTCTTTAAAGTTGCCTGGTGCATGGCGTCGTCGAAGGTCGCGTTCAGGTCGCTGGGGAATACTACCTTGTAGTCGCGCATGAAAGCCGAGCGAGCCGTGGATTCGCAGCAAGCGTTAGTGGCTGTCCCGGTAATGATGACGGTGTCCACGTCGTGAGAGCGCAGGATCGCATCAAGAGCAGTCTCGAAGAAAGCGTCGAACTTATGTTTCACGATGTGGTATTCGAGCTTTCCCTCGCGTGGCTGAAGCATGCGGGGATACAGCTCAAAACTCGGCTCGCCTTGCCACAGAATGTGGTCTTCCGCGATCGGTGGGAACTTGCGCAGCATCAGTCCTCCGTAGGGAGGGCGGTGATCTGATTGGGTCCAGACGATCGGGATTCTGGTGGCGCGAGCAAATTGGATCAAATGCTCCAGGCGGGGAATCATAGCGCGGGCTCCGGGCGTCTCGAAGACCGCGCCCTCAGCCACGAAAGCATTCTGCATGTCGATGACAATCAGGGCGCAGCGGCGAGGGTCGATGGTGAAAAAGCTTTTCCCTGTAGCGCTGGGGTTGGAAGACATGGCCTCTCCTTGCCGTATATCTTTCGCATCGCCCCCGAACATACGACATCGCCGGGTTTGCCGAGGATCAGCTTGTTCTCATCTTGCCAGGCGTTCGATGGCTGATTCCAGCTCCTGCCTGCCTAGTCCCTGGCGCTCCGCTATGGCCTCGAGCTCATCCGGAGATTTCTTCTCCAGAGTCTCCGCTGCGAGTTCCGCCAAGCTCGGCTCTACCGACTTCATATATTGCAGGCGAACGATGTCCGGACGGGCGTAATGGCCCACCGTATCAATAATTGCTTTCCAGACTTTGATCATGTCAGCCTGGCATTCGGCGTAGAGGATGGTATCGCCCGATGTCGGAGGAACAAGCGGAATGCCCAGCGGCGCAACGATCTGACTGCCGCCATGCGCGTAATCCAGGTTCACCGTCTCCCGCAGCGGAAAGTCTGGCGGGAGATCGCCCGAGGTCATGTAGCCGCAGGCTGAGAGGACAAAAGCCCCGGCTTCCATGGCATGCGCACGCGTCAACGTGTGCCCCCAGAAAAAGCGGCCCTCCAGATCAGGCTCTTCCAGCTTGGGACCGGTGTGAAGAGAGAACGCCCCCGGGAAGACGGAGATGTGAAAATCCTCTCCCTGCTCGATCATCCGAGCGCGAATGAGAGGCATAAGATGCTCGCCGCAAATAAGGCCTCCAATGCGGCCAATATCGGTATCGTAGCTGACCAGGTCTGTGCCATCGCCGGGACCCCAGATGGCGCGCTCGACGAAAGTGGGCACGGTCTTGCGATGGCGCCCGAGAATCTTGCCAGTCCGCTCGATGAACAGCAGAGTGTTGTAGATGGTGTGAACACCACGCCGGGTATCCATCTCGTTGCAGCCAATCACCACGTGGGCGTTGGCCTTGGCTGCAGCGTGGCACAGGCGTTCGGTGTCTTCACTGGGAATCAGCAGAGCCTGATCGTAGAACTGAACGCGAACAGGAATCCAATTCTGTAATTTGGATTCCCATCCTTCACCCCAATAGGGATAGCCCGCCAGCCAGGTTTCCGTAAAGGCGATGAGTTCGGCGCCGTGGCTTGCAGCCTCATGAATCTTCTGACAGGCACGGTCCACGCTCTTCTCTCTATCCAGGTAAACGGGTGGCGTTTGCACCACCGCCACTTTGACACTGCTGCGACCACCGAGAACCTTGTCTGCCGGTTTCATGTCCCTCACCTATGCCGAAATACAGCCGCGCATTTCTGAAATGCTTCTTTAATCGGCGGCAACCTCCTCGCGAGTCTTTTGCGGTTTGGTCTCGCTGGGACGCCGGTAGATACCCTTGGCCAGCATCATCTCCATCACTTGACGGCGAATCTCATCGTGGTCAGCGTGACGGCCAGGATGTTTCTCTAGACCCAAATTTTTGGGATAGAGCGCCTGTTCGTAAATGCAACGGAACTGTTCTGTCCGCAGATCTCTGAGCCAGTTGCCCCATAAGGAGCGAGTGCGATACTGGCGCAGAGCTTCTATATCAAGGATGGCCCCGGCGTACGAAGGCCCAGCTCCGTATCCGTGCTCGGAGAGAATTTTGCCCTGGTAATCCACGATCATGGACTTTCCTCCGAAGGTATCCAGCGCATCGCTTGATTCCTGGGTGAGGAAGTAATTGGCAGGGTTGGGTGCGACCACGTAGCAGGTGTTGTCCAACGCTCGCGCCCGGTTCTGAATCTCCCAAAGCCCATTCGACACATACGGTTCTGGGTAGGCGGGGCGGTAGAGGATTTCTGCACCGTTCATCGCCAGCCCGCGAGCAGTTTCAGGGAAAGATCCTTCCATGCAGATTACACAGCCCAGGCGTCCGATCTCGGTGTCAGCCACCGGAAAGAAAGCGTCCAGATCTTCCCCATAAAGCTCGACCCACTTGTCCCACACGTCGTGTGGCACCGTAGAGTGTTCGCGGGCAAAAACCTGGAGCTTGTAGTGTTTGTGAATCACTTCACCACTGGGCGCAATGATGAACGCGCCGTTAAAGAATTTCTTAGGGAACTCGGGATGCTTGATCTTAGCTTGCGCGATGATGTAGGTATTGTGCTGCTTGGCTTTGCGGCCCAGGGCTTCGGTCTCTTCTCCAGGGATGTCCAGCGCCATCTCATCCACGTACTTTTCGTGGTCCCAGTCGAACACCTCGTCGGTGAAACCCTGCAGACAGCCCTCCGGCACACAAATCAAGCGGACGGGCAGATCAATGGCGCTTAGCCAAACCGCAGCGTCGATCAGTTCTGAAATGTGTCTGATGTTGACGGCAACTTCCGAGCGCTTCCTGCAACCACGCATCGTAGGTTGCAGAGCAAGAGCCATATATTGCTCAATCACATTGCCCCCTTTTAGGTCGTAGATTTTCGGCTGGGACCGAGCGCCCTGCCGCCAAACGTTCTGCTTCGCCTCCCGTCGCGCTGGATGGCGGCTAATTCAACATCGGAATCCACACCATGTCAAGGCCGCAACCGGCCTCAAGATCGGCATCGCCTAGTTGCCGCCGAGCTTGGGACTCCTCGTCATTCCGCGATATCGGGATGACGAGTGGCAATTCGATATCTCCCCGAATGAAAGACGAGGGGTTCACCCTCGTTATAGTTGTACTGCTCAACTTCACCAACAAGAATGACGTGGTCACCGCCATCATATTGGCGAACTTTGCGGCACACGAATTGGGCGATCGCGCCGTGAAGAAGCGGCACCCCTCCGGTTCCTTCCTCAAATTCGACTCCAGCAAACTTGTCGGGCAAAGGAGTGGAGAATTGCCGTGAAAGATGGTGCTGGCGAGACTCCAGAACGTTCACGGCAAAGTGAGTGGCGTTGGTGAAATCAATGAAGCTGGGAGTCTGTCGCGAAAGACTCCAGAGGATCAACGGCGGATCCAACGACACGGACGAAAAAGAGTTGACGGTCACGCCCAGCTTGCGCCCGTCGGAGGCGCGGGCTGTCACCACCGTGACACCCGTGGCGAACTGACCAAGCGCCTTCCGATAATCGCGCCGCTCGAACCGCTCGGCCACTGCCTTGGCTTCCTTTTGCACGAACGCTTCCGCCTCAGCTTCATCCATGAACCACGGGAATAAGGTCCGGGGGTCGTCAAAGCCGTTGACGAATGCGCTTGCAACGGCACTGATCTTCCCGGCACAGTCGAGCAGCTTGAGAACATGCCCCGGCGGCTTAAGCAAAAGATTCGTCCACTCCACCACCCATTTTGCGTAGCCCGTCCAGTAGCGGTCGAAGGTTTGCTGCATCCATTCGGCGTCGGCGGGGCCATTGCCTCGTTCGACGATACTTTCCAGGTAAATGTCGGCACAGCGGGCGGCGTTGTTCGACCCCTGGCCGGTAAGCGGATCGTTAAGCACAATTGCGTCTGCCATCCCCAAGACGTTTCGACCCGAAGGAAGCGTGGCAATCGGCTCGCGGACAGTCGGGGCAAAGCGTCCCGCCAGTATGCCGTTTTCATCCGTGAGTTCGATATCGCGGCAGCGTTCCGCCTCCCAGGGAAGAAGAGTTTCGAGAATCTGCTTGCTGCAGGCAAGATGCTCAGCGGGAGTCTTCACATCTGACCAGCAGTCCATCGGCCCGCCCAGAACTCCTTCAAACACCATAATCTCGCAGGGCCCGCTGGTGGTCAGGGCGGGAAAAACAAAGTACTCACCAACATTCGGGATTAGGTTGAAGCACACCGCCGCGTATGGCTCTCGCGGTCGCATCTTCCTGACATAAGTCAGAGCCAGGCTACGTTGCGGTTCGGAGAACGGTGAACGACTGGTGTCGCGTTCGAACAGTTGAGCGATCGTGCCTTTTCCACTGGCGACGATCACCAGATCATGGCCGCGGGCGCAGCTCTCGAGATCGTCGATGTCGGCAGCCTCGATCTGTAGGTTTCCGCCGCGCTTCTGAAACTCGGCCATCCAGCGAGGTATCTTGAGCCTCTGGTCCACTGATTGGGCGAAGTTGTCCAGGCGTGCAGCCCAGTCAATGACCCTGCCGCCCACAGGATTAGGCACCGCGAAGCTGATGCCTTCGACTTTGGGACACTCCTCCTCCCAGTAGTTCAAACCGAGATCTCGTTCTGTTTCCAGAGCCGAATCGAACATGCACTGGCTGGACAGTACATGGCCGCGCTGGATGTCGTCCGCCGAGCGGTCGGAATATAGAGTCACTTCGTACCCGGCATCCAGCAGACCAATCCCGAGTTGCAGCCCGGACTGCCCAGCGCCGATGATAGCGATGCGCTTCATGAGTGGGGATCGTTCCTATTCCATGAGCTTGGGGATAGCAGGTGTGGCCATTTCGGGTCCCATGGCCGAGTAACCGCCGTCTACGGCGAGATCAGTTCCTGTGATGAAAGACGCGTGGCTGGAGCACAGGAACGCAACCGCCTCCGCCACTTCCTCCGGTTCGCCGATGCGGTCCAGCAGATGGAACGGTCCGCCGACTCGGTTGGTCTTCTTCTTGTCGCCGTGGGTCACTTCATCCATCAGACGGCACCAAGTCCAGCCAGGCGAAACCGAATTGACGCGAATCTTGTCCGCAGCCAAATCCATGGCTTCATTGCGCGTGAGTTGCAGTATCGCCGCTTTGGTCACGGGATAGAGCCAGCGCCCCGTCTGCGCCACCTTGGCGCTGATGCTGCCGAAGTTGACCACGGCGCCGCCACCGCGCTTCACCATGTGTGGTTTCACCGCCTTCAGCATCATGACGCCGCCCACGACATTAACGTTGTAGCTGTCCAGCCAATCTTTGCGCGTCGAATTGAGGGCGTCGTCCACGTAAACGCACGCCAGGTTAATCAGGAAATCGATGCCACCGAACTTTGCCACAGTTTGATCCACGCAGGCGGCGATCTGGGCATCGTCTGCCAGGTCGGTTTTTACGAATTGCACATCCTTACCGAGTGCGCCGGCAACTGCTTGTCCATCTTTGTCATTGATATCGGCGATCACTACCTTTGTGCCCTCACGATGAAAAGCGCGCACTACGGCGGCACCGATCATGGTCGCGCCTCCGGTCACGATGGCAACTTTCCCTTTTAGTCCTTCCATGCTTGTCTCCCGGTGAAGAAGAAGCTGTTTTAAGCAGAGGAAAGCTACCACGCGAAGGAGCGAGTCACAAGGGCCGTACGGTTTGCCTTGCAAGTTGCCTTTTCGCGGGACGAGGCTGCTACTTGTTTGGAAAACTTGACCCATCATTTATATTTGGGCACTTGGCATAAGGCATTTGGAGCAGGCGAGACAGTTCCCGGGAGCAAACTCGATGCGGAAAATTGTGATCGTAGGCGGCGGTCAGTCTGGGCTGCAGTTGGGATTGGGACTGCTACAGAACAACTACGAAGTCACGGTTGTTTCCAACCGGACACCGGAGCAGATCTTAAGCGGCCGGGTCACTTCCAGCCAGTTCATGTTTCACGATTCTTTGCA
>DAIMDJ010000127.1:5344-7525 GCA_036725905.1 Terriglobales bacterium | reverse complement strand
TAGATCGTAGACGTTGTTGCCGTCGTTAAGCCCTTCGTCCATCTGATTGCCGGCCATGCGCACTGAGCGCGAATACACAATGCCGCTCAACGAAATTACTGCGATATCTGTGGTGCCGCCGCCGATATCGACGACCATGTTGCCGGACGGCTCGGTAATCGGCAGCCCCGCCCCAATCGCCGCCACCATCGCCTGCTCGACCAGATAGACCTCGCTCGCCTTGGCACGATATGCCGAATCCATCACCGCCCGCTTCTCCACTTGCGTAATTTCGGAGGGCACTCCAATCACAATCCGCGGATGCACCAACATCTTCCGGTTGTGTGCCTTCTGAATGAAGTAATTCAGCATCTTTTCTGTGACTTTAAAATCTGCGATTACTCCGTCCTTCATCGGCTTGATCGCGACGATGTTTCCCGGCGTTCGCCCCAACATCTCCTTAGCTTCTTTGCCCACGGCCTCAACTTCGTTGGTGTTCTTGTTGAGGGCCACAATCGAGGGCTCATTCACGACGATCCCCTTGCCTCGCGCGTAAACCAATGTGTTGGCAGTTCCCAGGTCGATCGCAAGATCGCTGGAAAAAATGCTGAACAGTGATCTCAGGTTGGTCATACGCGAACCGTTGGAATGAAAGCCATTCGATGACATACGTGAGCTCTTCTCAAGCTAGTGGCGTTCCGGGGATTACCCGGTTACTCGTGTTCCTGTTGGAGCGGTCTCTTCAATTCTATGAGAGATTCTCCTTGGCAACTCTACACTAAAGTTCCAGCACCTCAGGACCTTACTGAATCACGATCTTCTTTTGCATGGTGTTAACCCCGCCTTTGGCATTCTGCGCCGTAATCGTGATCACGCTTTCCCCTGGCGGCAAAGGAGGCGTGAAGTAATGAAAGCTCCCATCTGTGCCCACCACCGGCACTTCTTGCCCATTCACCATTACCCGTGCACCGATTTCCGTTTTCCCGGCCAACTCAATCACGTGCCCGTGCTGCACGAAGGGATCCAGCTCCAAGTTTATCGCCGTGGTATTACCTTTCGGAATAATGGTAAACCGGTTCTTCTCGCTTTCAAGCGAACTCTGCTCCTTGGCGTCGTAGGATTGCACCACCCAGTAATAAGCCCCCTCAGAAAGCCCCGATACAATCACGTCAGCCGTGTTCACCTTTCGATCCACTATAGTGGACGAGAAATACGGGTTCCGCGAAATACGAAACCGGTATCCGGCCGCGTTCGGCATGGGCGTCCAGGAAAACTCCACCGTCTTGGATCCGCCCGAGCTAAAAATCGGCATCATGTTCGCCGGAGCAATTGGCGTCGGAGGCCCAATCTCCTGAGTCTTGGCCATCCGCGGCGAGTCCTCCTGGAATGACGCCCGCTGATAGTCGGCCAGATGTAGCACCTCCCCATTACGGCTGACCTCGCCCGCTCCCTTCGTGACCATGATCTCGTGCCGGTCGGCATGCGGATCGTTGTGCACCATGGCCGCGCTGTTCGGGGCCAGCGAAGCTGTGGCACCGGCAACAATCACCTGCGATTTCGACCCTTGCATATAAGTGGCAGTCGCCAGGTCTACCGTCCCTGTGCTTACCGCTACGGAAACGCTTGTCTGCTGCTGCTCGTTGGCGGAGTTTTCTTCGATCACAATTAGCGAATCCTGCTTAACCGTGTAGTTGGTCCCGTCCCCAAAGACGATCTTCGCCATTCCCTCCGACCCGGTCTGCACCACGTCACCTTTCTCTAGAGGGACGTTATAGTCCGCGGTCACCCAGCTATTGCTGCTGGCTTTCTTAACGCGAACCGTGCCGTCCAGCGCCGTGATGTGCGCTTGCTGCGAGTTCATCGAATTCGCCTTCACTGGCGCACCGGAGCTGGCAAATCCCTCCATTAGCTTCGCCGTCAGGCTGGTGACTGACTTAATCCCATTTTGCGTAAACTGCGGGAAGGCAAAATACAGCCCGGCGAAGAATACCGACATCAGGAACAAGACGCCCAAGGCCACACTGCGATAGGTGACCGTCTTCCACGCGACGTGGATTGCCGGCTTGTGACTCGAAGACACGAAGTCCACCAAAACCCTGATAAACCTAGAGAATATGGGGTAGTTTCGAGAGTACCACAAGCCCAACAACCCAGCAGGGGTAATTAACTTGGTCACATGTCCATCGGTACATGTACAGCGGG
>DAIMDJ010000127.1:0-5244 GCA_036725905.1 Terriglobales bacterium | reverse complement strand
AGGATTCTGAAAAGATCCTCCGTAAGCCTTTTGCTGTCATCGATAATGACAGCACTAATTATTCTCTGTGTGCTCTGCTTTTTGCTTGAGTGTGCTCTGGATCGTCCCTAGAATTCGTTGCTAATCCAAAATAACAGGAGGGATTAAATGCCAGTACAACCGCAAGAACCGGAAACCCTCAACGTGAAACTCGTTCACTTCACCAAGCAAAATTCGCCCGATGAGCCGGTGCAAGTTGCATTCTCGGTCACGGATGAGCAAGGAAAAGAAGAAATCATCACGGGCGAGATTCCCTACTCCTACGATCTGTTTAAAGTATTCCAAGAGAATGGCTGGTTGAACATTCGCCGCAGCGTGGCTTCGATCCGCGAGAGCCGCACGCAGCGGCGGACGATGTCAGCATAGCTGATTCAGTCCTCTAACGAAGCGCTGGAATCCAAGCTAGGTTCCGGCGCTTTTTTGTCAGCATGTTTCAGAGACTCATTTCAATCCGACGCCGTACAGATAATCGTAGGTGTTCCCTGACCCCCAGGGCAGGGTGGCGCGGAATGAGGAGAACAGAATCGCTCGGTCCATAAATGTGACGAAGACGTCTTGCTGAAATCCGGAGGCGATTAAGCGGAAGGTAAACAGTCCGTTGCACGGATCGCCGAGTTCTCCCTGGCCGTAAAGGTAAGAAGTGTCGGCGACAGGCTGCAGAGTGGCAACGACCAGGATAGACCCTTGAGAGTCGCTGATTGTGATCTGGCGGCCCGAAGTGATGGCCAGGGTCGCGTTGCCTAAGCTGGCGGTGCCTGTCTCGGTATTGTTTGGGCCAGTATTGGCGCCGGTTTTCTGGTAATAAATCGCCTTGTATGTTCCAGCGAAAGAAGCATCGAAGTTCTTGCTGGCGGCTTTCTTCAGGCCCAGGATGGCGCCGTTTGGTGTGTCGACTGCGAAGATGCCGTTTGGGGTTCCGAAGACATAATCGGACGTTCCATTATTTTCGGCGATGGTCAGGAACGTTCCAGAAGGATCAGCGTGGAAAGTGCTGGCATCAAAGTTGCCGATGTTGAAAGCGCCAGTTCCCTGCCCGATTGATCCGTAGGGCCAGTAGCCGGTCACGCTGACGTTACCCTGCGCGTCAACAATGGCAGAGCCGACCTCCACTCCGCCCGAGGAAGTACGGAACTGCATGTAGTTGTAGCCGTGGCCTGCCCAGGTTGCGGTGGAGATTGTGCCTTTGTCCACTGCTGTGACCAGCGCCAAGGCATCATGGTTGGGGCCAGTTTTCGTCGCTTGCAGGAGGAGAGCGTAATTGGGGACCTCGTAAGCTGCGATGAGATTTCCCGTGGGATCGTTCAAGGCGTAGGTTCCGTCGGAATTCACACTATACGGAATTATGCCACTGTCGAGGTTCGAGAGATTCTTGTACGTGAGGGTGTGAGCTGCGGGATCCAGTGTGATCGTCAGAAAGTCGCCGACAGAGGCTGTCCCGTTATAAGAACGGGGAGAGGTTGCGCTGGGGGTGACGTTCGAGCCGCAGCCGGTAGCGAACAACACGAGCAGCAGGGCGAGGATGTGGAGTTTCATGGGGGCTCCTGATAGGGATATCGGCCGGATAGAAGCAAACATTAGCTTGGCAGACACTCGCGGATGATTCTCGCATTGCCTGAAAGTTGACAACAGAAACGGAGGGAGTACACTCACTTCCGCCTCTGCGAAGGGCAGTTTCCAGCTAAGGAATTGCACAATCCTGAGGCAGGCCCCAATCATTAACGCACAGCGGAATGCGATCAACTTCCCGGTCGCGATCCCAATCCCGGAGCTTGCAATATGTCCATGGCCAGTTAAAGTTGATCGTCGTTAGAGATAGTGACTGCGCCGGCTGGGAGATCTCGGTTTTGGTGCATTAGCAGATATGCGAAGGTGGTGAGAAAGAGCAGAACGATTAAATCCTGTCCCAGGGTGAACGCAGTCAGTGCAGGGAGAAAGCAACGATCTAGCAGACGCAAGTATGGCTTTCTGCCACAAGGGGTACGCATTGCATCAGCAGTAGCGGCAGTAGGCCAAGGAGGGCAACGTTGGTCAGGCTCCAAAAGCGTGCTCAACACTGAACAACGTGATCGGGTGTGTACTAGGGGCGTGGTAACGGAAGTAATTTCGCCGACTCCTTTGGGCTTGGTAAGCGGCATAACAGTTTGTTAGGGTGGTTAGGGAATTTTGTGTCTGCGGAGAGGCAAATGCAGTTAGTCGCCCTCGTAGTGGACGACTCCATGCTTATCCGGCATACCGTTTGCCGCTTTCTGGAAGAACGCGGCTTTACGGTGGAGTCCGCCGCCAACGGCCAGGATGCCGTTGAAGCTCTCAAACGAGTTCGCCCCGATCTCATCGTCACCGATATGCAAATGCCGAAGATGAGCGGCGGAGAATTAATCACTTCAATTAAGGCAAAGCCTGAGACCGCGAACATACCTATCGTGATCGTGGCCGGAAGGCAGAGTGGCTTCGAGAAAAAAGAAAAGCGAGCAAATTTCACAATCTTCAAAGATATTGATATTGAATCGCAGCTTGCTAAAGGGCTTCGGGCTATCTTTGGAGAATGCCCGGTAAAGGGTCAGGCAGCCGGGAAGTAAGGCCACACTTCACAGAACAGAGAAACTACACCAACACCATCCCTGCTTCTGCCGAAAAATCCAGTGGAGGGAACTCCTGGTTGAGGAACTTGGGATAAGCTGCCGCGGCGATCATTGCCGCATTATCCGTAGAAAGTGGACGAGAGGGAAAGTACACCGGAAGGCCTTCCATGGCGGCATCGCGCTCGAAGCGCTGGCGCAACTCATTGTTTGCGGCGACACCTCCAGTTACGAATAACGTCGCGGAATCATAGGTTCTTGCGGCCGTTAGAGATTTGGCGACCAGATCTTCAACCATCGTGCGCTGAAACGAAGCGACGAGATCAAGAGTCTGCTTGTCGCAGTGGGCTAGATAGTCTTCCAGTTTAGGTTTCGCGATCTCAGACAGCGCACGCCGGCGGGCTTCGATCGCTTGCTGTAGACCATGCGTTTCGATATAGCGCAACACCGCGGTTTTGATTCCGCTGTAAGAAAAATCGACACGAGGTCTACCTCCTGGTTTGATGTCTTTGCCCGCCTGTCTTCGATCTGCATGTTTGATCTGCGACGGCGGAAACTTCACCGCCGTGGGATCACCGTGGCTTGAAAGCTCGTCGATAACCGGGCCACCAGGGTAACCGAGCGCAAGTAGTTTGGCGACCTTATCGAAAGCCTCGCCAGCGGCATCGTCGCGGGTATGACCGATGTTCTCGTAAGACCAGCTTTCGCCGCGCTGTTCGGCTAGGTAAAGATGAGTGTGTCCTCCCGAGACAACGAGCGCGAGGACTGGAAAGATCAATTCACGGTTGCCTTTTTGCCTTTCCTCGAGCAGCACGGCATGAATATGACCTTCGAGATGATTCACGGCGATTAGAGGTTTGTCCAGAGCGAAAGCCAGCGCCTTGGCGTAGCTGATGCCGACTAGAAGAGAGCCTGCGAGGCCGGGACCTTGAGTGACGGCCAGCGCATCAATCGACTGATAGTCGCGCCCTGCATCCGCCAGCGCTTTTCGGACCACGGGAATAATGGCCTTCAGATGTTCGCGCGATGCCAATTCCGGCACTACCCCGCCATATGGCTTGTGCGTGGCAATCTGCGAAAAGACAGCATTAGAGACGATCTGCTCACCCGAGCGCACTACCGCTGCTGCGGTTTCATCACAAGAGCTCTCGATTCCTAGGATGTAGGCGTCGGACATACCCTCAGTTTAAACTCAACCACAGCCTGGTAGGGACAGCCGCCCTCGCCTGACCGGTCGCCGATGATGCGATGGTGGAAGGCGCCAAATAATGCTCAAGGACTTCGCCATCTCGATCGCTCGCACTCTCCACGACCAAGGCTATCAGGCATACTTGGTTGGCGGATGCGTGCGCGACCTACTGCTCGGCCGCGAACCAGGGGACTACGACATTGCGACCGATGCCACGCCGGAGCAGGTCATGCGCATCTTCCCGCAGACCTACGCGGTAGGAGCGCAGTTCGGGGTCGTGCTGGTTCCAATGGCGGAAGATCCCTCAGTGACCTCTGTGGTTGATCAAGCGGACGTTAACCACGGAAGACACAGAGGAAAAACCGTCGAGGTCGCAACCTTCCGTTCGGATATCGGCTATTCCGACGGCCGCCATCCCGATCAGGTACGGTTCAGCAAGGATCCCCGCCAGGACGTTCAGCGCCGCGATTTCACCATCAACGGCCTGCTGCTGGACCCCCTCAAGAACGAAGTGCTCGATTTTGTTGGTGGGCGAAAGGATCTGGACGCTGGAATCATCCGCGCGATCGGCGAGCCAGAGCTGCGTTTTGCTGAAGATAAACTGCGCATGTTGCGCGCGGTGCGATTCGCGGCGCGCTTCGGGTACTCCATCGAGCCGCAAACTTCTGCTGCCATTCAAAAGCTTGCACCGCAAATTCACCAAGTCTCACGTGAGCGGGTTCGGGATGAACTTACCAAAATGCTTACCGAAGGCCAGGCGCGGCGTGCCTTCCTACTGCTCGATGAAACCGGATTGCTGCATGAGCTTCTTCCTGAAATCGAAGCCATGAAAGGTGTCGAGCAGCCGCCGCAGTTTCACCCCGAAGGTGATGTTTTTGTCCATACTCTGCTGCTGCTGGAAAAATTGCCCCATCCGTGTCCAGCAACCCTTGGTTGGGGTGCGCTGCTGCACGACGTCGGCAAGCCGCCGACGTTCCGCGTCGCTCCGGATCGCATTCGTTTCGACGGCCACGTGGACGTCGGGGTGAAAATGGCGGAGGAAATCTGCCGCCGCTTGCGCTTCTCCAACCACGATACAGACCAGATACTTGCCTTGGTCAAAAACCACATGAGATTTGCGCACGCCATGCAGATGAGCGAAGCGACATTCAAAAAATTTGTGCGCATGCCACGCTTTGAAGAACATCTGGAGCTGCATCGCATCGATTGCGAATCCAGCCACGGCGATCTGACAACCTATCGCTTTACACGCGAGAAGATCGCATCCATGCCACCGGAAGCCGTGCGCCCCCGACCGCTCGTGAGCGGTGATGACCTAATCGACGCGGGATACGTGCCAGGGCCTAAGTTCAAGGAAATCCTAGGTGCGGTGGAAGACAGGCAATTAGAGGGGATGCTGCATAGCGGTGATGAAGCGATTGAATTCGTAAGGAAGGAATT
>DAIMDJ010000126.1:0-7535 GCA_036725905.1 Terriglobales bacterium | reverse complement strand
GGCCACCATCCTACGGAAATTCGCGTCACGCTTGCTGCGGCCCGGCAATGCGGCTTTCGCAAGATTCACGTTATCTTCCAGCCACATCGCTATACGCGAACCCGCGATTTGATGGACGAATTTGCGACTGCCTTTCAAGACGCGGACAACCTAATCATTCTGGATGTCTACCAAGCGAGCGAACAGCCCATCGAGGGCGTGACGGGCGAGGCGTTGGCACGGAAAATCATCGAAACGGGGAAAAGAAACGCTACATACGCCAGTTCCTTTGCAGATGCCGCCAAATTGGTTTACGAGGTAGCGACTGAAGGAGACATGATTCTAACCCTTGGCGCAGGAAGCGTTTCCCAACTGGGACCTATGATCCTGGAGAAGCTGCAAGGATCTGAAAATACAGTCATCACACAGCCGGTCAGCCAAGTCTGACTTCGATCTATCCAGAGTTCTTTATCCTCTTTTCCGACGATGTTCAGGGGAACTATTTCGCTTACAAAGGCGTAAATACCCTCATGCGGGCCGCGATAACGAATTTTCACCTCCCCCGTCTAAATTTTGAGTAACAGCAAGGAGCAATATCGTGAATTCCGATAGAGGATGGTACCTGGTGGCAGTGGGCGTGCTCGCACTTGGAATCAGCAACTCATCGATTGGCAACTTATCAATCAGCGACTCGATTCGAGGCTTCCTTGATCGTGGCGTGGCGGTAGCAGACAATCTGTCCGCCGAGGCGATGCGGGGACTCGCCGTCGCCCAGCTAATGTCCAACCGAGGCGATCCCGGTTGGGCTCCTGCCCAGGGTACTATTGCTCGTGCCCAAACCCGCCTGGCGCTTGTACAAGCGAAGATCGATGCGAAACGGGCTGTCTCGACCAGGGTGCATTCATGGTGTGCGATGGGCACTCGGCGTCAGGTTACCACCGCATTGTCTTCGCCCGAGGATGGAGATTGGGACGTCGAGGACCTCCAATAATCCGGCAGTGCGTGTCTCGATTCTGTGGTGTGGAACTGCTGCCTTCCTGTGCAAAAGATCCGCAAATTTTTCTATCTCAATTCGCGAAAAGCAGTTATAGTGGTTTCGCTCGCGATTCCCTGACGACAACTGACCTGGGTTGATGGCCAGGAAAACTCCTACCATCTCGCAGGAAGAGTCGTATCTGCAACCCGACGAGCCGGTCCGCGAAGAACTCGACGATGCGCGGCTGCTCGACTTGGATGCGGAAGAGGAATCGCCGTTCCTGCGCGGACAAAAGCGCGTCTCCGTCCGCCGTGGCTCGTTGCCCAAGAAAACCGCTGCCCGTCTCACTTGGGCTGTCCTCGGAATCGCAGTCGTTTTTCTCTCCGGAATTGCGGTCGCTTCCCTCTACCACTACGGCGAGCGCTCCTGGCGCTTTCGAGTGGAATCGAGCGATGACATCGAAATTGATGGCACTCAGAATGTCAGCCGCGCGCAGGTGATGGAGGTGATGGGCGGTGACATTGGCCGAAACATCTTCTTCGTGCCGCTGGATCAACGCAAGAAGCAACTGGAGCAGATTTCGTGGGTGGAATCGGCCAGTGTCATGCGGTTTGCTCCCAACCGTTTGCGAATTGAGATTCATGAACGCACTCCAATCGCGTTTGCGCGGGTCGGCTCAAAGATACTGCTCACGGACTCAGCCGGCACGCTGATGGAGCTTCCCGCGAAAAAGAAGTACTCATTTCCCGTGATCATCGGAATGAATGCGGGCGAACCACCCTCTACGCGCTCCGCCCGGATGAAAATTTACAACGATGTCGTTAGCCAGCTCGACTCAGGCGGCGCTCATTATTCCCAGGATCTCAGTGAAGTGGATCTTTCCGATCCGGATGACGTAAAAGTCCTCGCGAATAATCGTGACGGTGAAGTGCTGGTGCATCTTGGGTCTTCAAATTACCTCGAACGTTACAAGATTTACGTGGCACACATGCAGGAGTGGCGGCAGCAGTTTTCCAAGCTGGAATCGGTGGACTTGCGCTATGACCGGCAGATCATCGTAAATCCCGATCTGCAAGGAACCGCGAAGCAAGTACCACTAACTCCGTGGGCGGCGAAAAAGGCCATGGCGGCCGGAGTGAAGCCAGCAGCCTTAATCAGCCACCTGGGGCCAGCGCCTCACCCGCCTGTGGCGGCAACTCAGGCGAAGACGCCCGCAAAGGCCACAAAGTCTAAAGCGCCGAAACAGCGACGCAAGCATGTGGTCAGGAAAACGAAAGCGAAAGCAAAAGCGAAAGCGGTGAGCCCAGTCGTGCAGAAAACCGTGCTCACTGCGCCTGCGGCGAAGACCACTGCGACTCCGGCAGTGCCTGCGATGAGCAGAAAGAAGCCGAGTCCGGCGATTCCCAAAGCGGGGACATCAATGAAAGACCAGGGGCATTAATTTAAGGATGGCGAATCAATATCAGCATCTTCTGACGGCAATTGATGTAGGCAGTGCCAAGACCTGCGCGCTGGTAGCTGAGATCACCGATAGCGGCTTACGCTATCGGGGACACGGTGTCGCCGAATCTCGCGGATCGCGGAAAGGTGTGATCGTCGAGCTTGATAAAGCCGTTGGCGCGATTCAGAAAGCAGTTGAGCAGGCAGAGGATATTGCCGGAGTCCCAATCGAACATGCTCTGCTTGGCGTTTCCGGCGGGCACGTCCGTGGAGTGAACAGTCATGGCGGCCTCAGCTTTGGAAACCGGGCCCGTGAGATTGGGCGGGATGAAATCCGCTCAGCGGTGGAAAAGGCGCGGGCAATCCCTCTTCCCTCCGACCGCGAGATTCTCCACCTGCTTCCGCAAGAGTTCATTCTCGATGATCAAGCTGGAGTACACGATCCTCTCGGCATGATGGGCTCACGACTGGAAGTTCGAGTCCACATGGTGACCGCGGCCTCAGGCGCTACTCAGAATGTCGTAACCGCCGTGAATCGCGCCGGCGTTCATGTGGATGACACGATCTTCGAGCCGCTGGCCTGCGCGGATTCCGTGCTGCGTGCCGACGAGCGAGAAATGGGTGTTTGCCTAGCCGACGTGGGCGCGGGCTCGACCAGCTTGATTGTGTTTCTGGAAGGTGCGGTTGCGCACACCGCGGTGGTCCCGATCGGCGGCGATCATTTCACTAGCGACCTCGCTGTTGGGTTGTGTACGCCGGTTGCGGAGGCAGAAAAAATCAAAAAGCTGTATGGCAATGCGATTGTGACGCTGATTCCGGAAGGAAACGAAGTTGAAGTGCCGTCCGTCGGCGATCGCCCCTCGCGCATGATTTCACAGCGGATGGTCGGCGAGATTCTGGAACCGAGAGCGCGCGAGCTGTTCGAAATGCTGCGTGACAATTTGCGTCATTCGGGAATGCTTGAACTATGCCTGGCGGGTACGGTGCTAAGTGGTGGCGCGTCTCGTTTGCCAGGGCTTCTCGATATCGCCGAATCGACGTTGCGCTGTCCGGTGCGCCTGTCATGGCCAACGCCTCTGGCAAAAATGCCAGCCGTCCTTGCCGAGCCGGAGTACGCAACCGTCATCGGGATGATTTTCTACGGACATCGAGCTCGCATGGCGCGAGGAATGCACGGAGATGGTTGGAGTTCGAAACTGAAAGCAATGTTAGTGGGAAAGGGAGCATAGGTAGAACAGGTCTCGGCGAACTTTGCGAGTCCTTTGCGAACTTTGCGGTTAAGAGTCTTCAACCGCAGAATGCGCCAAGGCAGCGCAAAGAGGCAGAGAAAGAGAAGAAGAGCGGTGGAAAAAGGCCAGATATCTCGGCGAACTTTGCGAGTCCTTTGCGAACTTTGCGGTTAAGAGTCTTCAACCGCAGAATGCGCCAAGGCAGCGCAAGGGACGCGGAGGAAAAGAAAGGGAAACCAAATTTCAAAGAAGGGCGGCGGAGATGAAAAAAGAAAACGACATTCGCATCAGCTTTAACGAAGAGGCCCGCAACGACGCCAAGATCAAGGTTATCGGTGTGGGTGGAGGCGGCAACAACGCGGTCAATCGCATGATTGATGCCGGCATGGAGGGCATCGAGTTCGTAGTGGCCAACACAGACCTGCAGGCGCTGCGCATGTCGCATGCGGCGCTAAAAATTCAGCTTGGGGTTAAGTTAACGAACGGCCTCGGCGCAGGCGCAAACCCCGAAGTCGGGCGCAAAGCCGCGCTCGAAGATTCCGACAAGATCATCGAAGCGCTCGAGGGCTCAGACATGGTCTTCGTCACCGCCGGTCTCGGCGGAGGTACGGGGACCGGCGCCGCCCCGATCATCGCTTCACTGGCAAGCGAGATGGGCGCTCTCACGGTTGCAGTCGTCACCAAGCCGTTTGCTTTTGAAGGCAAGCGGCGGATGCAGCAGGCGGAGCGGGGCATCTCCGAACTGATGGATTCCGTGGACACAACCATCGTCATCCCCAACGAAAAGCTGCTGGCCGTCGCGCAGGACGCCGGTTTCTTCGAGTCTTTCCGCGTGGCTGATGACATCCTGCGACAAGGCGTGCAGGGCATTTCAGACATCATCACGATCCCCGGCATCATCAATCGTGACTTTGCCGACGTGAAGGCGATCATGGCCGGTATGGGATATGCGGTGATGGGCACAGCCACGGCCAACGGAGCGCGCCGCGCAACCGATGCGGCGCAGAAAGCCATCGCTTCGCCTTTGCTGGAGGCTGGTGCAATCGATGGTGCGCGTGGAATCCTCATCAACATTACCGGCTCAAGCTCGTTGAAGCTGGCTGAGGTACAGGAGGCTTGCAGTATTATCCAAGGCGCCGCTCATGAAGATGCCAACATCATCTTTGGCGCGGTGCTCGATGACAAGTCTAAGGACACAGTCAAAATCACCGTGATTGCCACCGGCTTCAAGGATTCCGATATTCGCCGGCGCCAGCAGGAAAGCCGGGCTGGATTTGCAGCCTCGCGGGATTTTTTCGAGCCGGAAACCGAGTCTGAACCCACTCCGCCGCGGATGGTAATGGAGCAGGCTGCAACCCAAGCCGCTTCCACTGATGTGGTCGCGGTTGACGCGGTGCGAAACGCCGTGGTCGCCAATTTCGAGAAGCAGGATCTTGATGTGCCTGCCTTTCTCCGCAAACGTGGCGAAGTGAATTGAATCACGACGGCTGAGAATCAAGAGAGGGGCAGGGCTGGATCGAATGCTGCCCCTCCAGCTTTGGGGGATACGAGGTGTCAGTTATCTGTTCCCTGCTTTCAGCTACGCAACGACTGCTGCGAACAACCTAGCATCCTAGAAAAACTTACGAACTCTGTGGCATTGTGGTAGAGCGGCGCTTTAGCGCCGCGTAAGTAGCCCAAAATCCGTGAGGGCTTTAGCCCCTGAGGCGGCGAATCGCCTCAATCCGTATTTTCTCCGCCGCCTGCAAGAGCCCTTTTGCTTTCCTTTTCTCAAGACGCTGGTCTAAGCTCTTACGGAACGCCCGACCGCCAGCTTGCGTATCGTTTTGGCAACATTTTGTGGGGAGCAACCATGAAGAGAGTGGCGTCGATAGTCACAGCAATCGTTGTTTGTTTCGGCGCGTTGCAAGCTGCGCCCGATCAATCCTCGGACAAGCCGCAGTACACCAGCGATAACAAACTCTTGCCACCAAAAAACTTCCGCGAATGGATCTTTCTCTCTTCCGGCCTGGGCATGAGTTATAGCCCGCAGGGGGCCGACCACCAGATGTTCACGAATGTCTTCGTGCCGCATTGGGCCTACTCAGAATTCCTCAAGAACGGCAAATGGCCGGACCAGACCATGTTCGTCGTCGAAGAGCGCAGCTCGCAAACCAAAGGCTCGATTAACAAGGCTGGTCATTTCCAAACGGATTTGATGGGCTACGGCGTGGAAGTAAAAGACGAAACGCATTTTCCAGAGAAATGGGCTTATTTCAATTTTGACGAAACCACAAAATCAGCCCAGGCCAATCCCAAGGCCGCTTGCTTCCAATGCCATGAAGATCATGCGGCGGTTGAGCACAGCTTCACTCAGTTCTATCCGACGTTGAAGCCGATCGCAAAAAAGTTCGGTACATATAAGCAGGAGAGGGAAAACGTCGACTGACGTTCATAAATTGAGGGCGAGTTCCCCCCAGGTTTTCTGTGATCCTCTGTGTCCTCCGTGGTTAGTCCATTAACCACTCAGAACGTTTGGTCGCAGTTTAGTCCAACCGCACCAAAAAAATTGATCCTTGCGGAGTCTGGGTCTCGTGCGCCAGCTCCTCCGCTCGTTTCTTGTCGTCACCTCGAACCCGCACCCGTACCCACCAGTCGCCGACCGGGCTGTTGAAACATAGCACCTTGGCAGTGCGGTATCGCTGCGAAAGACGGCCAGCCAGCGTGCGTGCGGCGTTCTCCTGGTCGAACGCGCCAATCTGCACCGCCCATCGCCCACTGGTCTCAAGCAGCGTAGGCGTTTGCAGCACTTCAACTCGGACTCGGGCGATGCCGGGTTGCCAGACGTCGGTCTTCTTTGCGGCCGCCAAGGAAAGATCGACAATGCGCCCCGGCACAAACGGCCCGCGATCCGTAATACGCACGACCGCCGCGTGTCCGGTCTTGACGTTAGTCACCCGCACAATCGAGCCAAGCGGCAGCGTGCGATGCGCCGCGGTCATGGCGTTCATGTCATAAACTTGGCCATTCGAGCCGCGTCGGTTGTGATAGGGCGCTCCGTACCAACTGGCAAGCCCCGTTTCCGCCGCCACGGGCCGAGCGTCCGGAGCTAGGGGTGGAGGTCCGATCTCAGGAGCAGGCCCGGCTGGAATTTGAGGCGTTTTGGCTGAAGGTTCTAAAGGTGGTGGCGCAGGAGGGGCTTCTGAGCGTGATCGGGCGACCGAGGGCGGCGATGGCACCTTCACTCGCGCTTGCTTGTGCCCGCCACACGCGGTAAGCAGGAGAGTGAGGGAGAGAAACGCAGTAAGCCGCGCAGCTATTTTTGCTGCTTTTGGTGTTCTTCGAGGTATTTCGCCATCTGCGCGAGCTTCTCGGATGCAATCCTCAACGCTTTGGTCGAGTGCTGGCGGACGGCTGGCACCACCTCGTTGTTTAGATATTTGATGAACTCCGCGGTCTCTTTCTCCACGCGCTCTGCGGCCTCGCCGACGGACTTGTTCACCCGTGCCGAGGCTTCTTCGACCTTGCGGTTGAAGTCGGTCATGCTGATCCTCTAAGTTTCTCGATGCAAAAAACGTCACGCAATGTTTGCGGACGCCAGGCTCGGACATTATTTCGTGTAAGCGGCCAAGGGTCAACCTGGGAGCATCGCGGATTACACCCCCAGGGGATTTTCAGCGTTTGGATTCCGGACCACGAGAACACACCGGTCATTCTTTGGATTGCTTGCCCCACCCGTACGCGCGGAAGCGGTCGGTGCGAATCACTTTGGTGCGCACGCCGTCGATTTGTGCGGGAATGGGGTTGGAAGAAACGTCCTTATCCACGTAGATCACGAGCGCTGCCTGCGAGCGGTCATCGGTGCTCCTGCCGACGCCGACGCCGAGAATCGCTGGATCAGACATCAAGCGGCTGGCGTGCTTTTCCTTAAC
>DAIMDJ010000125.1:4479-7537 GCA_036725905.1 Terriglobales bacterium | reverse complement strand
CAGTTCCAAGCCCCTTGTTTCACTCAGACCAAACCGGCGCGATGCCGAAATCGAAGAAAGGACCCGCCAACGCGCGTATGAGTTGTATCAAGAACGCGGCGGCGTGGATGGAAACCCAACAGATGACTGGCTGCAAGCAAAGCAGGAAGTATTGCGCCACAAAGCCAGAGCGGGCACCCCCTCGTCCTAACCAGTTCTCACGTTCTTCTCAGCTGCCCGCCCAGCGCGGATGTTTTCCTTGTAGGCTCGAAAACAGTGGCCCTGCGTACCGTACCAAAAGATAAATCTTTTCGCACAAACCGAGTTGTGTCGCCGCTGTGACGGGAACATGCCTCACACAGCATATCCCCCACGTACTGGACCGTAATTTGCATGTCGCGGAAAACCGCGTCCGACGCACTCAAGAGTAATCATGAGTATTCGCGCGTAATCCGTTTCCATGCCCTCAAAATCCGCCGAGGTTCACCCCTCGTGGGGGTTCAACTCCCCCTCCCGGCACCAGCACTTTTGGGGTCAGCAGGTTACGGTCGTTACGTAGTGACTCCCCTAGTATTTCGGGATACGTTCCAAGGGCGGAAAGGAATCCGCCCATGAACAGACGCGTGTCCGTCTGGAAGTACGTCCGGCTCAAGAACGGACGATGGAGATACTGCAAACCCGCCGTAGCAAAGAATGGAAAAATCAAGGCTGATTGGGTGATCGTGAAAGGCAAGCACCAGCGCCACCTAGAGGGCACCTTCTACCTCCACCGATACGACCGTAACAAGGAGATTTGGAGAAAGATCGGACCCAAAGCGCAGGAGGCGCTCGACGCCGCCGAGTCCGAGATGACATACCTGCCAAGGGTGTTCCGGTCAAGCCGCTTGATTTCTCCCAATCTCAGCATCGAAGCGGCTTCACACGGATGGCTTGAGGAGGTGAAGCTGTCCACTAGACCGGAAACCTACGAACTCTACGAGCATACCGTACGCGAATTTCGAGCGTGGAATTCGAATGGTGGCCCTCGCCATAGATTCATGGCTGACTTCAGTCGATTGGATTTCCTGACATATTGAAAGTGGCTGATCACTAAAGGTCGGCAACGCCCCGCGGACAGCTGGAAATAAACTCACGAGGATTAGCCAGTGGTACCGGGGACACTTTGAAGAAGCGTGGCGAGGGACCGATCACGACGAAGGACACAATGCTTGGTGTAGCGGAGCGTGATCCCGAGATTTATACCGCGGATGAACTGAAGACATTCTTCAAGGCATGTTGGCCTATGAATATGCGCTATTCAGGACGTTTCTAGTGACCGGTTTCAGAGAAAATGAAGTTCGCTTCCTCTACTGGGAGGACTGCGATTGCAAGAACAGTACGATCAAGGTCAGGCCTAAACCCGAGTATGACTTCACCGGTAAACCGGTTTTCTGCCACCTTCTCATCAGTCCATCCTCTCAGCCAATTTGACTGTGTAGTGAGTTTTGGGTTGTTCAATCCAGAATACGGATTCAAGAAATATTTGCTCTACTCTCGACAGGCTGCCGGGCGTGGTTGCAGTCCGCTGACACCGAAAAAGGTCACCCGAGCCGCTGATCCGGTGAAACTAACCTGAATGAGTCCACGTTACGTTTTCTGGACGCACGCACAATGCTGGCCGCGTCGATCTCAATCATCTTCTACGTCCTTCCTAGATCCTCATCCCGCTTCTTACCGTACCGGAAGGCCATACCGACACCCAGAGTCATGAATCCAACTGGAGGAATCAGCAAAACCAGCACGCCCCGGCTGATGGCACGTTGGCCTTCTTTGGTAGTACCCGTGGCGTTGCTGTAGCACATCGCGCAGCCTTGCGAGAAAGCCGGCGCTGCCCAGAGCAGCAACATCAAACCGAACGTGGCCAATCGCAGCTTCATTTCACTCCCAAATGAATGATTCGATACGCATCGGGAAAGAAAATGCACATGAGTGACAGACAGACTAGCAGGGAAGACATGGTCAGCCATTTCATGCGCGATAATTCAAACTTCATGTGCATGAAGTAAGCGATGATCAGGCCGGCTTTCAGAAGCGACAGCCCCATCAGGATGCTCAACATCCGCACCGGTTCCATGTTCTGATACCCGAGATACACCTCGAAGCCGGTCATCACCAGCAGCGCGCCCCATACCCAGAAAAATTGCGCTTTGCCATGATGCCGGTGCTGCTCGGCTACTCGCTGCTCTAGTGCAAATTGGGTCGCATCATTCACGCGATCAGCTCCTGATGATTCTGGTGGACATGAGATAAACCAGCGGGAAAATAAACATCCAAACCAGGTCGACGAAGTGCCAGTAGAGTCCGGCGACCTCGACGTCGGCGGAATCATAAACTTTCGGCCTTAGCCAGAGAACAATCCCGGCAACGACAGCAGTAAGCAGTAACAGGTGCGCGCCGTAGTGGAACGGGCTATAGGCGGGAGTGGCAAGCCACGCCACCAGCCAAAGCCCCAGGAGAATCGGAATAAACTTCTTTCGCAGCGCGACGATTCCCAGATAAACAACGCCTAGCGTCACGTGCAGCATGTGCATTCCGGTCAGGCCGAAAAATGTAGCCGGAAACTGGGGCACGGTCTCCGCGACGTTTTTATATTCGGCGGCGGCTTCATGGCCAGGGACAGCGGGGAACATCGGCAGCGTAAGACCCTCCGCGCTCAGCTTGCTCCATTCGCGCCCGTGGAGGATGACGAACGCCGTGCCGCATGCCATCGTCGCCAGAAGCCACCAGCGCTGCGCCTTGGCATTGCCAAACACCGCAGCGCGAACCGCCAGCACCATGGTTAAAGAGCTGGTCAGCAGGAACGCCGTCATCAGGGTTGCGTTGCGAATGCTTTCGGAATGGAACGGCGTAGGCCAGTTCGGAGTCGAGATGCGCCCATAGCTATAGGCAAACAGCAGCGCTCCGAACGTCAGTGAGTCGGAGAGCAGAAACAACCACATCCCGATCTTCTTCGAATATGTCCCAAAGAGCGAAGGTTCGTAGACGCCGGTTGCCACTCCGTGCTGCACCGCGACATCGGACATGTTCAGGGTCTCCTTGT
>DAIMDJ010000125.1:0-4379 GCA_036725905.1 Terriglobales bacterium | reverse complement strand
CCGGTTGCCACTCCGTGCTGCACCGCGACATCGGACATGTTCAGGGTCTCCTTGTGCTCCTGGATCTCGTTAACAGTGTTACTCCGGATATCTCTCTCCTACTTGTCATTCCGAGCGAAGCGAGGAATCTGCTTTCGACCTCTCTCCAAAGTGCTAATTCCTGGTCGCAGCTATCGCGCAAACTCCAGCAAAGCGAAAATATAAATCCACAACAGTGCCATGAAGTGCCAGTACCACACCGTCACGTCCACCACAATGCGACGCGCTTCGACTGGCTTGCGTGTCAGCGACGTGATGGCGGCGTACAGCAACGCCAGCACGCCTCCGGCTAGGTGAACTCCGTGGGTCGCCGTAAGCAAATATACAAACGAACTGCTGGCGCTGGTGGCTAAGGCAAATCCGCGATCCTGCAGCTCGCGCCAAGCGGCCCACTGGCCGAAAAGAAAACCAAGCCCTAGCAGCGCCGTGAGTGGAAGCCAGGGGAAATTACGCTCAGTACCGATGGAAACTCCGGGAATCGATTCAACCGGAACCAAAGCAACTCGTCGCGTGATCTGCCGCCGCGCGAATTCCGCAGTCAGGCTGCTGACCAAGAGTACGAACGTGTTCACCAGCAGCAATGCCGTCGGAAGATTTACCTCCATCCAGTCGCGGACGTAATTGCCGCTGCGATCATCCATCACAGGCAGCCCTCGGCGGACTACGTATGCGCTAGTGAGGGCCACAAAAATCATCACGACCGCGACCAGGGCGATGATCGTGCCAAGTCGCGCACGCCGTAGGCGCGCACCGTAATCGGAAAAGCCGTTATCATCCCGCCCGTCGCCACCGCCATCCACAGTAGGCGGATGGATGCCACTTCCCCCGTGGCCGAGCTTGGGATCCTTAAGCGTGATCGTTGGACTCAAAGTCGCCATACCTGATCTGTGTGGCGCGGGCGCCCTCGCCCGCGATTCCCGCGATTAATGTGATGTCACCGTCGCCGGATCGTTTTGCATGATGTAATCCTGCGCTGCCCCAGGAACGCCATACTCGTAAGGCCCGTGGTAAACCACCGGCGTGTGCCCGCCAAAGTTATCGTGCGGAGGCGGTGTCGCGGTCGTCCACTCCAAAGTCGTGGCCTCCCACGGATTGTCGCTCGCCTTCGGCCCCTTAAACATGCTCCAGAACAGATTGAACAGGAACACAAGCTGGACGCCGATCGTCACGAACGCCGCATACGTCATAAAGGTTTGCAGAGGAATCAGCTTGGTTTGATACGCCACTTCGGTGAACTGCGAGTAGCGCCGCGTCTGCCCCGCCAATCCCAGATAATGCATCGGCATAAAAATCGCATACGTGCCGGCGAGCGTGATGAAGAAATGAATTTGCCCCAGCCGCTCGTTCATCATCCGCCCGAACATCTTCGGGAACCAATAATAGGTGGCGGCGAAAATTCCGAAGATCGCCGCCACGCCCATAATCAAATGGAAATGGCCAACCACAAAATAAGTATCGTGCAGCGGAATATCCAGCACTGGCTGAGCCAGGAACGGCCCGCTGAGTCCACCCGATACGAACAGCGAAACAAATCCGATGGCGAATAGCATTGGCGTTTGCAGGCGAATGCGTCCGCCCCACAACGTACCGAGCCAGTTGAAGGTCTTGATAGCGGAGGGTACGCCGATGGCCATCGTCATAATCGAGAACGCAAATGCCGAGTAAGGGCTCATGCCGCTCATGAACATGTGGTGTCCCCACACCATGAAGCCGAGAAGGCCGATGGACATGAGGGCGTAAGCCATCGCCTTGTATCCGAAGATAGGCTTGCGCGAGAAAGTCGAGATCAACTGCGAGGTCACGCCCATTCCGGGCAAAATGGCGATGTAAACCTCAGGGTGCCCGAAGAACCAGAACAGGTGTTGCCAGAGCAGTGGCGATCCGCCTTTGTGTCCCATCATCTGGCCGTTCACCACCACCAGCGGCACGTAAAAACTCGTCCCAAGATTGCGGTCGAGCAACAGCAGAATTCCCGCGGAGAGAAGCACGCCGAACGCCAGCAGCCCGAGAATAGCGGTGATGAACCACGACCAAACAGTCAGGGGCATGCGCATTAACGTCATGCCCTTAGCCCGCAGATCTAAAGTCGTGGTGATGAAATTCAGCGCGCCCATCAATGAAGCCACGCAAAACAGCGCAATGCTGGTGACCCATAAATCGGCGCCGAGTTGCTCACCGGGACCGGAGTTTGGCAGCGCGCTCAACGGAGCATAGCCAGTCCAGCCGTGAAGCGGCGCGCCGCCAGTTACAAAGAATGCCGCGATGAGGATGACAAACGCGATGAAAGTGGTCCAAAACGAAAGCATGTTGAGGACCGGGAAAGCCATATCCGGCGCGCCGATCTGAATGGGCAAAAAGTAATTCCCGAACCCGCCCTGCGGAGCCGTGGTCAGCACGAAAAACACCATGATGGTGCCGTGCATGGTCAGCAAACTCAGGTAAGTCTCAGGCTTGATATCGCCGACCAGCGGCAGGGAAACGGCTGGCCAGATCAGGTGAATGCGCATCAGCAGGGACAAGAACATTCCCACGAAAACTGCCGTAAGCGCCAGGAAGTAATACTGGAGCCCGATCACCTTGTGATCGAGGCTGAAAATATATTTGCGGATAAAGCCCTGAGGAGCAGCGTGCGCGTGAATTGAAGCCGTGGTCGCCATTACTGTTTATCTGCCTCCCGTTGCGCTAACCACTTGTCGAAATCCGCCTGGCTTATCACCTTCACCATGCCGTGCATCTTGTAGTGGCCAAGGCCGCAAAGCTCAGCGCAGGCAATTTCGTAGTCGCCAATTTCCGTGGGCGTAAAATGCATATGGATGGCGAGGCCGGGAACCGCATCCTGCTTAAAACGGAAGTTCGGAACAAAGAAGCTGTGGATCACGTCTACCGCGCGAAGAGTTAAATCAACTTCGCGATTCACCGGCAAGAACATGGTTCCGGCGACGACGTCATCCTTCGCTGCAGGATCAGACGTATTCAGACCTATCGCAGCCTCGTTGCCTGAAGATGGATCAATCAGCTTGGGATCGGTCGACCCAAATTTCCCATCCGGGCCGGTATACCGGAAGTACCAGGCAAATTGCATACCGGTGACTTCCACTGGAACAGAACCCGCCTTCGCAGGCTCAAAACGCTCGGTTGCCCAGACCGAACTCCCCATCAGGTTCAAGCCAATAAAGAGGATGGCGGTTAGAGCAGTCCAGAGAATCTCAAGCGTAGTGTTTCCGTGAGAATACCGCACCGGTCCCGATGACGGTCGCGCGCGGTACTTCCATACCAAATACCCTAGCGAGACTTGCGCGGCCACGAACACCACGCCCATGACCACAAAAGTAAGGGCGAATTGGTGGTCAATCCATGGCGCCGAGGTTGAAACGCCATGAGGAAGCCACCAGGTTTTCGCGGCGAAGAAGTATGTGCTGAAGAATGTAATCAGCCAGATAAGCACGAGAATAGCCAGGCCCATCTACCAGACCTCCGGGGGGTCGTGGGATTCGCACACCGCAGCCCAAGCAAACTTGCGGATAGCTCAAAAGTTTATCACATTCTCGATTGCGAATTTTCAAATGCCGATTGCCAGTTGGATGCTCGCTCCCAAAATCGGCAAGTGCAGAGGGGCGTTACTCTGTGAACCTCCGTGCCTCTGTGGTTAAATCCAAAAATGCGAAAGAGTTTCACGGGCCGCGGACACGATACCCGCTACGTTCGCCTTCAGAAGAATTTCTGCTTCGCTTGCGGAATGAGCAATCCTGATGGAATGCGGCTGAAGTTTGTCTTTGACGAAGGGCGCGATCGGTTCGTCTGCCGTTTTCGTTTGAGTAAGCGCTACACCGGGCCGCCAGGCCACGCGCACGGCGGAATCATTGCAACGATTCTTGACGAGGCGATGGGAAAGGTAAACAAGCTGCGGCAGGTTGTCGCTTTGACCTCGCAGATCACAGTTGATTATGCAAGACCTGTGCCCTTGAATAAGCCATTGCGCGTCGAATCTTACGAGGTGAGCGTGCGCGGCCGGCGGCACACAAATGCGGCCGAGATCCTGAATCAGAAAGGAGAAATCCTCGCCCGCAGCCGAGGATTGTTCATTGCGATCGACCCGCAACGTATGTTTTCAAAGCAGCACACTCGAAAACCGGCCAGATCTAACTGACAACTGAGAATTTTCAACTGAAAACTGGTTTTGGGAAAACTTAGTTAGCGGGTTGCTGCGTTCACCCGCCTTGCAGCGCACGTGCAAGCTGTTCCGTGCCGCGCCGGAGTTCGCGGGCGTCAACCGCCGCAAAGCCCAGAATCAGACCTTCACGGCCAAAAGCACGCGAGGTATAACGGCTCAGCGGTATGAC
>DAIMDJ010000124.1:5013-7552 GCA_036725905.1 Terriglobales bacterium | reverse complement strand
ATTTCAGAGCTGCCAGCTCGCGCTTTGCTTCCTGCAAGGGAATGAAGTCGGAATCCGCGTTCTTCCAAATATCGAGCAGTTGTTGATAGCTGCGGTTGGCGGCGGCCTTATCGAAATGTGACTGAGCGCGGGCAGTGCCGAGCAGGCAGAGAGCGTAATCGGGAGCTTGGGCGGTGCCGACCGGCCCTTCCTGCAGAGCCAGGCCGCGGTAGCGAACTCCCGGCTGGAGATCGGTGACGGCCTGCTGCCACTGGCCCATCTCCAGCGACGCGCGACCCAGAAGCTGAGGTGCTTTCGATACCGGCATGTAAGAACCAGCAGAAGCCAGTAGTCCGGACACGCGCTCCGGCCGATGCTCCATCATGGCGATCGCGGCCCTGACTTGTGGCATATAGACATCGTTGACCAGGGTGTTCGTCGGAACCGCTGATGCCAGATGTTCGGCTTCCTGCAAAGCCGGACCGGCTTCGCCGCAGAGTGCCAGTGCGAGAGCGGCATCGGGAACGGTAGCTGCAGATCGGTCAAGAGCCAGGCCGCGGTGAGCGGCAGTGCGCGCCGCAGCGCAATCGGACACCAGCGCATCGTGCACCGCCTTGAGTGCATAAAAAGTGCCGGCTGCATCTGGAAGGTGTTGTTGTTCGGCCCGTTGCGCGGCATGTTCCCATTGCTGGTCGGCAGCGTGAATCTTACCGGCGAAGAAGTTGACGTTCCCAGCCAGGATCTCCACCATAAAACCGGCGGGCCGCGTGGCGGCCCACTGCGTTTCCTTTTCCCAGTCAGGGTGGCCGGCTTGGAAATCATGCAGGAGGATGTTGCCGTGATAGTTGGTATCGTCGCCTCCGCCCTGCTCCAACGCTTCTTTCAAATACCGTTCGGCTTCCGGTATGCGATCGATTACGAGCAGAATCCAAGCGACATTGTTCGCAGCTACGTTGTCCCACTTGGCAATCTCCCAGGTTTTCTGGAAGCCGGCCAGCGCCTGTTCAAAATCGCCGACGTAGGCGTAGGTTTGGGCCAAATTGTTCAGTGCCTGCGCATCGCGCGGGTAGGTGGTCACGTAGAGTTTGTAGGATTCCAGGGCTTTGGGTAAATCGAACTGTTGCAGGACATACTGCGACTCGATATACATCCGCTCCCGCTCCGTGACGCGCTCACGCAGGTCGTATGCCCTTTTCATGTTGGGTAAGGCCTTGGCGACCGCGCCTTGGTTGCCATAGGCGACGGCCAGGCGTGCGTAAGCCATGGCGAAATTGGGATCCAGTCGAATGGCCTGTTCGTAGAACGATGCGGCTTGAGGAAAGTCGCGGCCCATGCGGTGCTCGTCTTCTCCCAACGAAAACGCATGGAACGCCTGCAGAGATGCAGTGGTCACATTGGTGTACGGGGAGGACAGCTTCTGGATCGAAGCTAAAGACTCGCCCAGGCGAGCCCGCATTGACGTGGCCGCACGGGAGACCGCGGCCAGCACTCCCGCTTTGTCGGGAGCGGTGATCTGCTCGCGTCCGAAGACCTCGCCGGTCGCGCAGTTCACCGCGTTGAGCGAAATAACGTACGACGTACCCAGTGGAGCGATGGTTCCCGAGAGGTAAGCCTTAACTCCAAGGCGCTGGCCGATCTGCTGCGCCAGCTCCGGCGTGATCCTTTGGTCCTTGGGCTGTCCCAAGTATTGCAGATTGTTGTGCAGTTCGGCATCGCTGACAAGTTGAATGAGCGGCGACTGCTCAAGTTGGATGGCCAGCGCCTCCTTCAAAGTCGCATCGAATACTGGGTCGCCGGTTTGGTTGGTGAAGTCGGCGAGAATTAGCTGGTCTTTATCGGTAAGCTGCGGGGCGCGCGGGCTGCGGAAGTAGAGGAAACCTGCGATGGCGAGTCCAAGGAGAACGACGCCTGCGGGGACGAGAACCTGCCAGCGGGTCAAAAGCGGCCTGGGCAGAATTACGCTACCTGATGGATAGGCAGCAGACGAAGGGCGTGCCTCAGCGGCTAAAGCCGAGTCTGCGGCGGGCGTATCCGGCACGACTGAAGTCGTGCCCTCCCGGGTCGTGGCCTCCCGGGCCGCGGCCTTGCCGGACGAGCCCCTGCCGGATGTGCCTGATTCCGACGCCCGGCCCTGCGCGGGTGTCGCACCTGGGAGCTCCGAGTGCTCCCGCCCGGAGGCGGACGAGGACGCCCGCCGCTCGATATTCAGAGCAGAATCAGTTCGCGACGATTCTTCCCCCGCGCTCCTTTTCCCACTCTCCAAATCCCGCTTGAGACGCAGCAGCTCCGACTTGATGTCCGAAGCATGCTGGTACCGCAAATCCCGCTCTTTTTCCAGCGCGCGATTGATGATGTCTTCGAGCTTGGGCGGCAGGTCGGGATTCAAACGCACTGGCGCAAGCGGGGCGCGATTCATGATGCCGTCGAAAATTACGCCAGAGGTGTCTCCACGGAACGGCAACGCGCCAGTGGCCATTTCGTACAGCACAACTCCGAACGAAAACAGGTCGGTGCGGGTGTCGAGAGGCTTGCCTCGCACTTGCTCGGGAGACATGTAAGC
>DAIMDJ010000124.1:3174-4913 GCA_036725905.1 Terriglobales bacterium | reverse complement strand
TCGAGATCGAGTGGGCGATTACCGATTAGGTGCTTCAGCGTTTCGCCTTCGAGGTACTCCATGGCGATGAACGCACGGCCGTCGTCCTCGCCGATGTCGTAAATGGTGCAGATGTTCGGATGATTCAGGCTGGAAGCGGCCTGCGCCTCGCGGCGGAAGCGGCTGAGCAGATGCTCATCGGCGGTGACGTCGTCGGGAAGAAATTTGAGAGCAACGAAACGGCCGAGACGGGTGTCCTCGGCCTTATAAACCACTCCCATTCCGCCGCCACCGAGCTTTTCGATCACCCTGTAATGAGAGATGGTTTGGCCAATCATGCGCGAGTAGGGAATCCTTGGCGGCAATCTTAGGGAGGAAAGGGGAGGAAGTCAACGCGGAGACTACAAGCTGTAGTGCGCGTCGGGACTGTCGAGTTGGCTTAAGGGAGATCAAGGACCGGCGGCCCTATTCTGTTACCCTGTTTGCTCGTTTGATGAATCGATTTCGTCCGAACCTTTTGCCAGCTTTGGTTGGGACCATGCTGCTCGCTGCTTGCGGGACGCCTGGCCCGCCGCTGCCGCCGTCGCTCGAACTTCCCAAACCCGTGACTGACCTCCGCGCTGCGCGGAAGGGCGATAAGGTCTACTTGGCGTGGAGCCCGCCAGCCCAAACAACGGAACGCCAGACAATACGCCATTTGGGTCCCACGCGCGTCTGTCGCAGCTTGCAAACGCCAATGAAGGATTGCGTGAGTGTGGTGGGACAATTGCCACCGGCGCGGTTGCCGCGTGCTGCTTCTCAAACAACCCCAAAAGCTCAGGCTGAATACATTGATTCGTTGCCGCGGGAGATTCAGCAGGAGAATCCCACTGCGCAGGTCACCTATGCGGTTTTGGTGGTGAATGAAAGTGGGCGCAGTGCAGGGCTCTCGAACCAAGTGCAAGTGCCAGCGGCTCCGACGCTGCCAGTGCCGGCAAATTTCAATGCGCAGGTCACAGCACAAGGAATATTGCTGACGTGGTCGTGCGGCCCGGCGCCAGCCAGGGCGCCGCCATACATTCAATACCGAGTGCGCGTCTATCGCCGAGGAGAAAACGCTAAGGCCGATACGAATGCCGGAGAGGTGGAAATTCAGGATTGCTCCAAAACGGAGCTATTGGATCAATCATTCGAATGGGAGCAAACGTACTCGTATCGCGCGACGGTGGTCACAGTCGTTTCCGTACCAGGAAAACCGGAGATGCAGGTTGAAGGCGATGATTCCGCTCCGGTGAAGGTTTTCCCGCATGACGTGTACCCGCCAGCGGTCCCCACTGGGCTGCAGGCAGTCTTCTCCGGAGTGGGACAAGCACCGTTCATTGATCTGGTGTGGGCTCCGGTTACGGACGCGGACCTCGCCGGGTACAACGTTTATCGGCATGAAGAAGGCGGGCAGGCGGTAAAGACTAACTCCGAGATGGTAAAAACGCCGGCGTTCCGCGACAGCAATGTGGCCGCTGGAAAGAAGTATTTCTATTCAGTTTCTGCTGTCGATCTGCGTGGGAACGAGAGTGCCCGCTCGGAGGACGCGGCGGAAAGTGTTCCGTAGCGATTTGCGCAGATTAGCCTGAAACGCGGTAGTCGCAAGCCTCCCGGCAGGGCGGACAGTAATAAAGCCCGTCCTGGCAGAGGCGGATGTCAATCTGACTTTGGCACAAGCAGCAATACTTTTCGCATTGGCACTTCTCCTCGGTCAGCTCGCATTGCATGCAGCGGTATTT
>DAIMDJ010000124.1:0-3074 GCA_036725905.1 Terriglobales bacterium | reverse complement strand
ACTTTTCGCATTGGCACTTCTCCTCGGTCAGCTCGCATTGCATGCAGCGGTATTTAGTCTTGGTGGTAGTGGAGGCCATGAGCAGAATGTAGACCCGCGGCTTGCGCGCGCAAAGTGCCGAAGGTAATTAGTGTCGCAGCTGGCCAAGACCCGCAAAAGTGGAAATCCCCGCCTTCTGTGACCCAATCCTGAAGCAGAGGGAAGGGTCGCCCAGGTTAGCACCCCAAAAAACCGGGGCGCGAACCTGGGGCACCAGGCACTCCTACGATACAGGTGGACGCTGGACGACTGAATGAGCAAGCAACAAGAAAGCCCGAAGCGAACAACGAACGCTAAGCTGATCCCGCACATCCCGCTCCGTTCAAGGAAGTGATGGCGGATGTGCTCAAGCCACCGGAGAAGGAACCAAAGAGGAAAGCTAGCGGGAGCGAAATGCGGGGCGGGAGGAAGCGCCGATGATGAGAATAGAGGGCCGAATAGGTATCGGCCCTCTCAATTTCTTTGGACTACTGCCTTCTGCCCTCTCCATTGTTAAGGCCATCCTCATCTGGAGTCGATGGGGTAACGTTCATGATGAAGTACCCCTTGCCCTGATCCACGATTGCTGAGACATGAACGTTACCGCCTCCCCAGTCGTCGGTCATGATGCAATCGGGGCCTACCGAATAAGTTCCTGCAATTTCGAGAGGCCCAATATTCGTGCCTGGTACTCTTACGAAAAGTTTTCCGGCGAGACCACCATTGCCGTCAAAGACGAAACGACCGATCGCAACGAACCCTTTTCCGGTAGCGTGGAAACCATAGCTTCCGTGCATAGTTGCATTTGAGCAATGCTGATTGTCTTGTGCCTGAATCCCGCAAGCGAGACTCAATACAACCAGCGCTAGCTGCAAAAGTCGATTTCTGAGGGACATGTTGTCGCGCTCCTTTTTTGATGGATTGGAAATCGCGAGGGCAGACACCAGGCTCGGACAAATTTCGGCGATGAGGAGGAGTCAGCGCACGCTGACTGCGACTTCTGGCTGAAGTCCGCCGCTGGAAGCCTGAACCCGAGCGGGATGCATTGTTGCCGTTAAAACCGCCTCTGTCAAGCTGGTGGGTTTGTCAAAGGTATAATTCCGCAAATAATATCAACGCAGTGGCGAAATTGGGACAGTTTCGGGTTTTGCCGCAATGTGCAGGCTAAAGCACCAATGCCCTGCGGGCTGTCTCCTTGACACCCCTCCGCGCCCTCTTTATTCTTAAGTTTGCTCCCTGGAGACTTACGCCTCTGAGCGTGCTTCCGCGTCCTTCGCGGCATATAGGTGGGGGCGCGGAGGTGGCCATGTTCATCGAACTGCATGAGTTGAAGCTCCATCCGATTGATTTTGAGGAAGAGTTTCGCCCGGGTGCGATCGACTTTGGGCCGGACCTGCGGCAGGTGGAAAGTTTGCGTTCCGAGGGCCGGGCGCAACTGGTCGAGGAGCATCACGGAAAGCACCAGATAATAAAAGACATCCGGCTTAATGGCCGGCTGGCGACCACGGTGGAGTTGGCCTGCGCACGCTGCCTGGAACCTGTAGGGCAGGATGTAAAGCGCGAGTTCGATTTGCTTTATCGCCCGCTGGGCGCAGACGCGGGTGAGCCGGAGCGGCCGGTCAGCGCGACTGAGGCTGAGATCAGCTACTATCAGGGGCAAGGTCTACTTTTGGAAGATGTGCTGCGCGAGCAGGTGCTGCTGGCGGTGCCCGTGAAGGCAATCTGTCGTGAAGATTGCAAGGGGTTGTGCCCGCATTGTGGTAGGAATTTGAACCTGGAACAGTGCTCGTGCGCGGAGCCGGTTGAGGATCCGCGATGGGCAGCGCTGAAAGATATTCGCAGCAAACTACAACAGAATTAGAGGAAACGATGCCAAATCCAAAACGGCGGCACTCCAAGCAGCGCACCAGCACCCGGCGCGCCCACGATGCCCTGAAGAGCCGCTCGCTCTCCGAGTGTCCTAACTGCCACGAGCGCAAACTTCCGCACCGTGTCTGCCCAAAATGCGGTTACTATAAAGGACGCGAAGTTCTCGAAGTCAAAGAAGCTGGCTAGCCTCATCTCTCCATGCCAAGCGTGATAGCCCTGGACGCGATGGGTTCCGACCGCGCGCCTAAGCCTGAAATTGAGGGCGCGATTCACGCGGCGCGGCATTACGGAGTTCACGTCGTGCTCGTGGGGCGCGAGCCTTTGATTCGCGCTGAGTTGGGGCGCGTCCCTGCCGCGGCTTCCCTGCCGATCCAAGTGATCCACGCCAGCGAAGTTATAGCAATGGAGGACAAGGCGGTCCAGGCCGTCCGGGCCAAGCGGGATTCGTCGCTGCGTGTAGGACTTCGGCTGGTGCGCGAACGCAAGGCAGCGGGATTTGTGACGGCAGGCAATACCGGCGCAGCAATGGCCACCGCCAAAATGGTGCTGGGAGGGTTGCCGGGGGTGGATCGTCCCGCGCTGGCGGCAGTGATTCCTACGGCCGTGGGAACGGTGGCAATTCTCCTCGATGTCGGAGCCAATGTTGATTGCAAGCCACAGAACCTTGAGCAGTTCGCGGTGATGGGGGAAATCTATTTCCGGAGCATGTTCGGCACGCGGCGGCCACGCGTCGGGCTGCTTTCCATTGGACAGGAAGAAGGCAAGGGCAATGATTTGACCCGCGAGGCGTTTCCGCTGTTGAAGCAGCTTCCATTGAATTTCATCGGGAATGTGGAAGGGCGGGATCTGTATAACGGGAAGGTTGATGTGATCGTCGCCGACGGCTTTGTGGGCAATGTGGCGCTGAAGACTTCTGAAGGAGTGGCGAATCTGGTCCGCGCCACATTGAAGGAGAGTTTGAAGGCGACGATTACGCGGCAGGTGGGATATTTGCTGTCGCGCAGCGCTTTCGCTGATTTCAAGAAGCGACTCGACCATACCGAATATGGCGGCGCGCCGTTGTTGGGAGTTAAAGGCGTATGTTTCATTACTCACGGTTCGTCGAACGCCAACGCTATCAAGAATGCCATTCGAGTGGCTGCGGAATTTGCCGAATTGCGGATCAACGACAAGATTGAGAAGGAACT
>DAIMDJ010000123.1:0-7582 GCA_036725905.1 Terriglobales bacterium | reverse complement strand
CCTTCCAAATCCATTTCTTGAGTCATGTGTTTTTCAACCATGGCCTTGAAATCTTCGGTGCTGGCGGCCCGGTTTGTATACGTCTGAACGAAGTCGTGCATCGTGGTTTTGAAATTTTCGTCCCCGGTGCGGCGATCCCACATCATCATGCGGATCATGTGAAGGATATAAGCGCCCTTGGGATAAATAAGGCGGCGAGTCACGCCCTCGCCCGTGCGGGAGTTGCTCATGCGGTATCCCATGGTGACGGGGCCCGCGTCAATGGCGCGCCAGCCTTCCTTGTCGCGTTCCAGCAATAGTTCACGTTGATCGTTCCAGAAGCCGATGAATTTTTGGGGATTTTTCTCGATCAGCTGTAAGTACAGCGACGCTGACATTTCAGCAAAGCCTTCGCTCATCCACTGGTCACGATATGAATTAAAACCTACCGTGTGCCCCCACCATTGGTGCGCTACCTCGTGAGAAGTGACGCTTTTCCAATAGCCGCGATCGCCCCAATCCATTCCCAATTGATGCCGAATCGTGCTGTCGTAGAAATAGCACATGGGAATCCAGACTAACTCCGGCCAGGATTGTCCGTAGTTGCAGGATGTCTGCTGAGTAATTGCAAGGCGCTTGTAAGCTGAGGGCCCGAAATAGTCGGTATAGAGCTGGACCGAGAGCTGTCCTTCAGCCAGCGCTTTCTTGATGAGCGGCACAGTGCTCATGTTTCCCAGAGCAACCCCTTCGGTCATGTGCGGCCCCTGGGTGGGCAAGTCCTCATTCGCCACATGCAGCAGGCTCTTGATTACGTCCGGAGGCTCTTCATTCGCATACGACTGCACCAGATATTCAGGCTTGTCCAACTTTACCTCCTGCATCTTGAACTTGCCGAAGTTGAACCCTGCGACAGGCTGGCGTCCGCTTTTCCATACACTCACACTCTCGCCGCCTTCGTTCTGTTCACTCACCAGGTCTCCGGTTGCGGCAATCTTCATATTCTTCGGGATGCGAAACGTCATGTCGTAGCTGGCGTACTCGCCTAAAGAAAAATTTGCGCCGTTCGGGTACCAGTCCTCGCGCGCGATTGGGAAATAGTTTCCGCCTCCGGTGTTAACCACTGCCTCCTTGCCGCCGTACACCGTGATGATGGTAAGTTTGTCGCCTTTGGCGAGAGCCTTGGGAAGGATCACGCGAAAATCTGCGTCGTCTTTCTTGTCCTCCTGAATGAAAGCCAGCGGCTGGCCTCCTTCGGCAGTAACGCTTTGCACCCGGAGGCTCGGAAACAAGCTGAACGGAATCACTCTGATGCCGTCTTGCAGAGCTACCAAGGTAGTTGAGGCCTTGCCCTGTAAATTTGCGTTCTTTTCAATTGTGGTATCGAGCTTCTGGTGCTCGATGCGGGCGATGCCTTGATGCCGCGCAGTTCCCTTCTCTTCTTCATCCCCCAAATGAAAAGAAGTCCATAACCCCAGCTTGTTTTCGTCATACGTCATCAGCTCAACTTCCTCCGGAGCAACATTCGGCGCGCCACGCGGATCAATGAAGAAGAGTTCTTTGCCGTTGTATCGTTTGCCGTGGATAAAGGCGACGAATAATGCACCGGGATCTGAGCCGAGCACATCGTCGAGAATGCGGCCATCCAGGTTGTACTTCAGCATGCGGTCGTGACGCATGGCATTCTGGCTGTCGTGCAGCAAGCCACCATCGCATCCTCCAGACGCAGCGCCGCCAGACTTCTTTAACTCCTCGTAAGTGCCGTCAGTGAAGCGCAAAACGAGGTGATTGAAATTCTCGCTGAATCCGTCTTCCTTGGTCAGAAGCTTGAGGCTAGCACGCTCAGAAGCCTGCCGGGGGTCCAGGATCATGTTGCCATCGCCAACAAACACTGCCCCCGTTACCTTCCCTTGCACCGGAGCAACAAAACAAACCGTGCCCGAGCGCAAGTGAAATGTAGCGGCGTCACGACGGAGATTAACGTTGTTAACGCTCACCGCCTCGCTCCCCAGACTCAGATTACGTAATTGCTGATACGTAGGATCGGAGTTGGGAACCATTGGAGTAGCAGGTTCAATGGCCTTGACGGAAAGAGAAAGCGCGGACAAACACACCAGTACGAGCAGACGAATGCAGCGCGAAGCAGACATACAACCTCCCTCGGGGGGAAGGAGAACGCAGCCAATTATGTCGGAATCAGTGGGAAAAGCAAGTCTTGTGTTGCCGATTGCGCCTTGCCTTCCCGTATTGTCTTACAATGAGACTTCGTGGCTCGCCGCTGCTATCACGATCTTTTTCGTCTACGTTCGACTCCTGATGGAGAGGCAAAAGAGTAACCGCCGCACCCTGAAAAATCCATCTCGCCATGGTATAATCAATCATAAGCAAACAGTGATTAAGAGCCTTAAGTTCCAATGACTTACGGAAATAGCACAAACCCCGTTTCGTGTCCCATCAAAATAGGAACTGAGAACTGAAAATGGCTGACGATCAGAACCCACAGCTTCCCCTGACTCCTCCGCCCGGCGGAGATGGCAGCGGCATTCCCGGCGCCGCGAACATTCAACCCGTCAATATCGAAGAGGAGATGCGGCGGTCGTATCTCGACTATGCGATGTCGGTGATCATCGGCCGCGCGCTGCCCGACGTACGCGACGGGTTGAAGCCCGTGCACCGGCGCATTCTCTACGCCATGCACGATATGGGGATTCTGCACAATCGCAAATATGTGAAGTGCGCCAAGGTGGTCGGCGAGTGTTTGGGTAAATATCATCCGCACGGTGATTCGGCGCTGTATGACGCGCTGGTCCGTATGGCGCAGCCGTTCTCGCTGCGTTATCCATTAGTTGACGGCCAGGGAAACTTCGGCTCAGTCGATGGCGACCCGCCAGCAGCTTATCGGTATACAGAATGCCGCATGACTCGCATCTCGGAAGAGATGCTGAGCGACATTGATAAAGAGACGGTCGATTTTGTTCCCAATTTTGATGAATCAACTTTTGAGCCGGTGGTATTGCCCACGCGCGTTCCCAACCTGCTGATCAATGGCTCGAACGGAATCGCCGTCGGGATGGCAACAAACATCCCGCCGCACAACCTGACGGAGATCGTGGATGCCACGATCATGCTGGTCAACAATCCGCAGACCACGTTGCCGGAACTCTTGAAGGTCGTGCAAGGGCCGGACTTCCCAACTTACGGCATCATCCACGGCAAAGCCGGCATTCTCGAGGCCTACAAGCACGGCCGTGGCCGCTTCGTAATGCGCGCCAAAGCGGCGATTGAGAACATTACTAAGGACCGCCAAGCCATCATCGTCACCGAAATCCCTTATCAGGTGAATAAGCGGTACCTCATCGAGCGCATCGCCGAGCTGGTTAACAACAAGACCATCGAAGACATCTCCGACATTCGCGACGAATCCGATCGCGATGGAATGCGGATCGTAGTCGAACTGAAACGCGGGTGCGAACCGCAGATCGTTCTCAACCAGCTCTTTAAGCACACCCAGATGCAGGAAAACTTCAGCATGATTTTCCTGGCTGTGGCTCATGGCCAGCCGAAAGAGATGGGGCTGGTGCAGGCGATCAAATATTTCATTGACCACCGCGTGGACGTGGTCCGGCGGCGCACTGCGTTCCTGTTGATGAAAGCGAAGGAACGCGAGCACATTTTGGAAGGCTATAGGATTGCGCTCGATCACCTTGATAACGTCATTGTCATCATTCGTGGAAGCGCTAATCGTGGCGACGCGAGAGAGAACCTGGTTCTTTACTTTGGCGGCAAGAAAATTGACATCAACACCACTGGGCGCGCGCTCAAGCTCGATCCTGAAAAGCCGTTTACGGCCACGCAAGCCGACGCAATCCTCGAATTGCAATTGCACCGCTTGACCAAGCTCTCAATTGATGAAATTGCCAACGAGCTTAAGCAAGTACGGGAGAACATCGCCGAGTTCGAATCGATCCTGGCTTCAGAGAAAAAGCTGCGCGGCGTAATCGTGAAGGAGCTCGAAGAAGTTAAAAAACTCTACGGCGATGAGCGCCGCACGCGGATTGAAGACGAAGCTGCCGAGATCCATCTCGAAGACCTGATCGCCGACGAGCAGGTCGCGGTCACGGTCAGCCACGGCGGCTATCTCAAGAGAACACCAATTTCGACCTATAGGATGCAGCGGCGGGGCGGAACTGGCCGCACCGGGATGAAGACGCGCGACGAGGATTTCGTCGAGCATCTTTTCATTGCGTCGACGCACGCTTACATTCTCATCTTCACCAACACTGGACGTGTGTACTGGCTGAAAGTTTATGAAATTCCGGACGTCAGCGCCGCCGGGAAGGGCAAGCACATTGGCAATCTCGTATCGCTACAGCCGGGCGAAACCGTCCGCACTATGCTCGCAGTGCGCAATCTGGAAGAAGAAGGCAGATACGTCTTCTTCGCCACGCGCAACGGCACGGTGAAGAAAACCGATCTGAAAGATTTCTCGAATGTGATGTCGCGCGGCATCATTGCGATCGGCATCGAGAAAGGCGACGAACTGGTCGGCGTCACGCTCACCGACGGCAATCAGATCGTCTTCCTCGCCTCGCACGATGGCCAGGCGATTCGCTTTGACGAATCCGATGTCCGCTCCATGGGACGCCCCGCCTACGGTGTGCGTGGCATGAATCTGGACGAAAAAGACTACATCGTCGGCATGGCGACCACGCCGAAAGACATCAAGAAAGCCGAAGCCGAAGTTGAGAAAGCCAAAGCCGAAGCCGGCGTGCCGGAAGCCACGGCAACCGACGCGACCATTCCGGTGAAAGGCTCGCTCATTCTTTCCGTCACCGAAAACGGCTACGGCAAGCGCACTCCTGCGGACGAGTACCGCCTGCAAGGACGCGGTGGGTCCGGCGTCATCAACGTCAAGACCACGGAGCGCAATGGCAAAGTGGTTGGCATCGCACAGGTGACCGAAGACTCCGAGGTCATGCTGATCAGCCAGTACGGCAAGATCATCCGCATGGATTCAAGCACCATCCGCGAATCCGGCCGCGCCGCGCAAGGGGTGCGGTTGTTGCATCTCGAGGCGGGAGATCGCGTAGCGGCAGCAGTGGTGATCCTGCCCGAAGAGGCGCCTGCGAATGGAGCGCTGATTCAGTAGAGCGCTGTCAGCTCCCAGCCGTTCGCCACTATCGTTTGTTACTTGTCATTCCGAGCCAGCCTTATCGGCGAGGAATCTGCTTTTCTCCTGACGAGTTAACAGCAGATTCCTCGCGCAAAAGGCGCGCTTCGGAATGACAATTTCTTAAGATTTGTCCTATACACGCACAGTCCAGGGCGCGCTTCGGAATGACAATTTCTTAAGATTTGTCTGCTAGACCCACAGTCCAGAAGGTGTCGGTCATTGACAGACTTTTGGTTTTTTGATGGTGCGGATCCTGAAATTGGGAATTTTCTTGTCAATAGGGCGAAATTACCCGATTTGGGCTAAGTTGATGAGCGCGAGATAGATATTTTTGATTGTGCATTTGACGTAGGTAAAGCGAGTAGCATTTCCGCGTCGGACGCATGGTCATCCGAATGTATTTGGAAGATTCGGAGATCATACGAGACGTGGAGGTGTGCGCACAAATGGACATCCTTAAAGTCATGGTGGAGTTTCTGGCGGTAACAATGCTCACTATTTTGGCTGACCGCTATCTAAGCAACAAGACCGCAATCGGGGTGCTCATAGCATGCGTTGCATTTCTGTGTTTCATACATAGAACTTGGCTAATAGCGCAAACACGGACGGCACAAGAAAATAGGATTGCGGTTATTGCCGTATGTACGATTCTGTTTGCTGGAATGGGTGCTCTCGTAGGAGTGATTCTGACGCATCCTAGGAAGTCGCTCCAAGCACCCAACAAAACGGCCTCAAAGCAAGAAGCCTCGCCTGAGCCGGACTCCCCCGCAGACGCATTGGCACGGGTGCAAGCGCGCACCGGTCTGGTCCCCGAATTTAATGATATTGGACTTGGTCAAGGCACCAAAGCAACCCCGGACGGGCGGGAAGCAGATGGGGTGGCAGTGCTGCTTATAGCCACCATTCACAATTATGGCGAGCCTACATCGGTAGGCGATTACCAGCTTTTCGTGAAACTTACCGATGGCAGAATTGAGAAGGGAGAACCCCGTCCAATCACGCCAGAGAAACTGAAAGCACAAAGCCTGAGCGGTAAGCCAGTAAAATTCTCTACGGACTCACTTTCAGATAAAACAGTAGCACCAATACTACAAGGCGGTTCAGTGCAGGGAAGGTTGGCGTTTTTCTTTGTAGGCGGCGATGTTCACACCTTCGCACGATCTGGAACCGTTCTCCGTTTGATTATGAAGGACTCGCGGAACAGACGCTATGCAGTCGAAAAGCCGATTCAGGCCGTGAAGGGTATGTATTAAGCAGCCGTGAGTTCCTTGTATTCCAGATTGTCGGATGCGATGAGCTTCAACATGGTATCGCGGAACAGAAACGGATTCTTTCGATTGTCAAAACGCCACGTCATTTCGTCTAGGTAGGCTTGCAGATGCTTTGCACTGATCCGATGCCATGTTCCCATGATTCCGCGCTTGAGAAGGGAGAAGGCGGATTCCACGCTGTTTGTGTAGATATCGCCATCCACGTACACGCGATCACGGTGCAGGATTTTCTTGTGCTTGTCCTTGGGCATCCCGGCCTGATCCAGAGCAAACGGATAGGCGGCGAATTCATCCGTCACGATCACATCCACATCGTTGCTGACATTTTCCTTGATGTACTTTGCCAGTGTGCCGCTCTTGGCATCCTCCGCATGGAAGAAACGCAGATCGCCGCCGCGTTGCCGGATTCCAACGACAATTTCCTTGGCTTTTGTGCCAGCGTAGACACCCCATCCGATTTTCTTTCCGCCGACATAGGTTTCATCCATCTCAACCGTGCCATCCAATTTCTTGAGTGGCGGCACTTGGGCCATTGCGTGCCGGATTCTGTGGCAGAGATACCATGCTGTGCGGTAGTTGACGCCCAGCATCCGTTTAAGCTGATTGGCACTCATACCCTTGCGCGACTGGCAAAGCAGGTAGGTTGCAAGGAACCATTTCGTGAGCGGCAGGTGCGTGTCATGGAAGATCGTGCCAGCCGTGACGGAGAATTGATAGCGGCATGACTCTGTATCGCAATTATGCTGATCGCGCTTTAGGATCGAGGACACCTTATCACCATTGCACTTTGGACAGCGGATGCCATCTTTCCAGCGTAAGTGCTCAAGGTAGGTGCCGCATTTTTGATCGTCGCCGTACCGGGAGATCAGGTCGGTTAGGTCCACGGCTTCATTGTTTTTCATAGGTCACCATGCCCAAGAAAAAGAAACACCCGATGCACATGACGGACGAGGAAGCGTTGAAGCATCTATTCCACCCTGAGATCGTGAAGGCCGTCCGCAAGCATGTGAAGGGCCAATCGAAACAGGAGCAGAAACCGAAGCCGAAACGCTAACCATGAATGGAATAGTAGCAGATTACAAACCTTGTGTCAAGTGCATAATCTAGCTGGAGAATGCGGACGATGTCCGCGCTTTCGCTAAGCTGCCGCAACCTTTTGGTT
>DAIMDJ010000122.1:0-7653 GCA_036725905.1 Terriglobales bacterium | reverse complement strand
TTGTTCGCGCCGGAGAGTGTTTGCGCGATCGCCGTGCCGCCCTCTTCGCCGGGATACCAGGATTCGAGAATGGCATTGACGGGTTGATTGGCCCAATTCACCGCGAGCGCGCTGCCGTTGGCCAGCACAAGCACCACGGGTTTGCCAGCTGCGGCGACAGCTTCGAGTAGATCCTCTTCTGGCTTGGGAAGATCGATGCTGGTGCGGTCGCCGCCCTTAAACCCTTCCTCGCTAACCGGCATTTCTTCGCCTTCCAATTCGCTAGTGATGCCCAGAACCGCCACGACGACATCCGCGTTCTTCGCCGCTTGAATGGCTTCGGGACTGGGCTGCGGATCATATTTCGACCAAATCAACTGCGCCTTCACTGGCCCAGCGCTGCCTTGCCCGTAACCAACTTTGACGTGGACCTTCTTCCCCTGCTCGAGGTGAATGTGCCCGGCTCGCACCTGTGGCGCCTCATCGCCGACCCAGCCGTGGGCCAATGGTTTTCCATCGATCTCGACTCGCGCGAACCCGCCTTGCAGACGTACGCCGACGGTGTACTCTCCCGTTTCAGTTGGGGTGAGGAAGCCGCTCCACTCGATGCGCAACGGATATTTGCCGGAAGCGTCCTGAGGGATGTTCTCTGCCTTCAAATCGAGATTGTTCACCGGCCGCTCCGCCAGGACCGTTCGTTGCGGCCCCCACATTTCTCCGGTGGAAAACTCAGCCGTGAGCCCCGGTCGACCATCCAGAGTAGTGAGGAACGATGCCGGTACGACATCACCTTCATAACGCAAGAACTGCGTTCCAGGTACAAACGTGACTTGTGCGTCAGGAAATTCCGCTTTGATTCCGTCCAGCACGGAAACCGTGTGTGTAGGCCTACCGTTGTAATTGCCGAGCAGATATCGGGTCTGGTCGGCGAGCGGGCTTACCACTGCGATCTTGATTCCGCTTTTCTTGAGCGGCAGAATGCCGTCATTCTTGAGCAGGACCATCGATTCGTTGGCGACCGTCCGGGCTAATTCGCGGTGCGCAGTACTGTCGAGTTCCTTTTCGTCGATCTTTGTATATGGAACCATCTCGGGCGGGTCGAACATGCCCAGCTTGATGCGTGCCGTGTACAGCCGGATCAGTGCGGTATCAATGTCACTTTCTTTCAGGAACCCCTGTTGGTAAGCGTCCAGGTAAGGCTTGTAGTCGCGATCATCCTTGATGTCCCCGTAATTCAGGCACTCGTTGTCCATCCCGCGCTGGATGGCTAAGGCGGAGGCTTCTGGTTGCGTCTTGGTGAAGTGGTGATCGCGAAAGATATTGACGATAGCGGCGCAATCGGAGACCACGTAGCCCTGAAAATTCCACTTGCCGCGCAGCTGATCCTGTAACAGGAACTCGCTGACGCATGCGGGTTGCCCGTTGATGCTGTTGTAGGCGCACATAACCGAGCCAGCCTTGCCTTCCGTGACGGTGGCACGGAACGCAGGAAGGTAAGTATCCAACTCATCGTGCTTGCTGACTTTCACGTCGGCGGTGTGGCGCGTGGGCTCCGCTGTGGACGGCGTAGTGCTTGGGCGTAGAAATGGCACGATAGTATTTCGGATCATCGCCCTGCATTCCGGTGACATAGGCCACGCCGAGGCGCGCACTCAGGAACGGGTCCTCGCCGTAAGTTTCCTGCCCGCGTCCCCATCGCGGGTCGCGAAAGATGTTGATGTTCGGTGCCCAGAAGTCCAAACCCTCCTGGGCACGGCTGTGGCCGGCGCGCTCAAACTGTGCGCGCTTGATGCGCGCTTCAATACCGATGGCGATGGCCATGCGATGGATGGCGTCTGTGTCAAATGTAGACGCCAGGCCGACCGGCTCGGGAAACTCCGTGGTGCCGCTTGAGGCGACGCCGTGCAGCGCTTCGCTCCACCAGTTGTACGCGGGTATGTGCAGCCTCTCGATGGCACGCGACTGGTTGGTCAGCTGGGTGACTTTTTCTTCTACAGTCATGCGATGTACCAGGTCGGCGGCCCGCTGTTCCGCAGGCAAAGCCGGGTTCAGATATGGCGGCGGCTCGGAGTTCTGGGCATGTGCGCGGCTCGCAATCAGGAGGACAACAATCGCAGCAAGAATCTTGAAGTTCGATGATCGCCTGTACGAATGTACCTCCATTTGTTTTCTCCAATTCGCCGGTCTAAAGATCGATTCCGCCTGAGTTGCTGGTTGCGCGCTCATTGAAAGAGCCTTGGCGCAAAGTCCTTAAGGTCGCGGCGCCACGTTTGCCACTCGTGGTCGGTTCCAGGGGATTCGTAGAAGACGTGCTGAATGTTTGCTTCGAGCAGCGAGGTGTGCAACCTCTGAAGGCCTGCGCGCATTCGCTCCGGCTCGGTTGTCCCCACTCCGATCCACAGCAAATGCACTTTCTTTGCGAACGCGGCCGGATCTGCAAACACGCCGTTGTAGTCGGTTTTGGGATCCAGCTTCCGGTCTCCAAGCACGAGCATGCCGCCCGCTCCGCTGAATCCTCCGATGTAGGAAAAGAGATCCAAATGATTAAGTGTGACCTGGAAAGTTTGCATTCCGCCCATGGAAAGACCGGCCATGGCGCGATGATCGCGATCCGTCAGTGTGCGAAAGTGGGAATCGATGTACGGGATCAGAACTTGCGTCACGTCATCTTCAAACGCGGCGGCCATATCCTGCATGGTCTTTAGCATTTCAGGAGAACCGAAGGGCTTTCCCGTCAGGTCGGGAGCAGGCTGGCCGGCGCGCCGCGCGTAACCATAAGCCATTACCACAATCATCGGCTTGCAATTCTTCGCCGCGATCAAATTGTCGAGTATGAAGTTCGCGTTTCCCTGTCTGATCCAGCCCGTCTCATCCTCGCCTCCGCCGTGCTGAAGATACAGCACTGGGTATCTGACATTCGTCTGTGAGTCGTAATTGGGAGGAGCGTAGACTAGCGCGTGCCGCCACGTACCTGTGACCTTCGAGCTGTACCAGACTTCGCGCACTTGCCCGTGTGGCACGTCCTGTGCCGAGTAGTAGGTCGAACCAGGCTCAGGCACCTCGATTGCGCTCGCGTACTTGCTTCCACCAAAAAAAGCCTGACTGCCGAGGTCGCTCACCTCCGCTCCATCGATGATTACGGTGTAGTAGTGCAATCCCGGAACAAGGGGCGGCGTCGTGACCATCCAGTAGCCGTCCGACTGTTTCTCCATATCCACCTTCGGCCCGCTCCAGAAATTCACCTTGACCTTCGTGGCGTCGGGAGCTTTGAGACGGATCTGCGCCCTTCCCGCGCTGTCAACTCGCGGGTATTCAGCTCCCCACACATTTGTTGTGGCCGGATAAAAATCTCCAGCATCTTGCGCGTAGCACTCCCTCGTGCAACACAGGCTCGCAAACAGGAGCAGTGCAATTGCCACTGGCTTCATGGCTTCACCTCGAAACCCTTCATCGCGGTAGCGTTTTTCGCGAGAAGAATCTGTGCTTGTTCGTTTCAGCGGCCCGCGTGCTGAAACTTCACGCGAAGGACGTAAGCGTACTTTGCCGGCGGCTGCGCAGGTAAATGCACGTGCAAACCGTCTCCACGCTGCTCGAAGTGCAAGCTCGGGTCGCCACCCAGCAAATCTACTGACGCCACTGGTTCGCTTCCCACGATTGTTGCCAGCGAACGCACCACAGCTTCGCCACTTGCTGGCCACGCAAGTCCGATGATGTAAAGCGCGTCGCCCTTAGCTGTAAATCGAAAATCCTCCGGCTTGTAATTCGCCACGTCGGTGTCGTGAAATGACCCGGCGGTCACTTTGGTCGGCCCTTCGCCGTAGGTCCGCCACGGTCGGGTACCGTAGATGGCCTCGCCGTTGACATTGAGCCAAGCTCCTACATCCAGCAGAACCTGCTGCACCTGTTCCGGAATCGTGCCATCCGACCGCGGCCCAATGTTCATCAGCAAATTCCCGTTCTTACTCACGATGTCGATGAGCTGATCCACCACGAACTGCGGCGACTTGAATGTGTCGTTCTCGATGTAGCCCCACGATTTATTGCTGACCGACGTGTCCGTCTGCCAATAAAGCGGGCGAATGTCTCCCAACTGACCACGCTCCAAATCGAGCACGCCGGAATGCTCTTGCATCGCGTAGTCTTTGTAGTTAATCACGCCAACGTGGTCGCCATATTTTAGAGAGCTGTTGTAATAGAACGCAGCGAACCGCGCGAGATTCGTCCGGATCGCCGCCTGGCCGATCCACCAGTCGAAATACACGATATCGGGATGGTATTTCTCGACCAGTTCCGCAGACCGCGCCAGCCAATCGTTGGCCCACGCGGAGGAAACATAAGTGAAGTCATTATTGAGAGGTGTGCCCCACGGGTTCAAAAGCCAGTTATGGGCAGGGCCGTACAGCATCGCATATTGCGGGTCGTTCACATCCGAAGTAATTGCGCGGCCCGGCCCAAGGAAGAAATTATGTTCCACGCGGTGCGACGACACGCCAAAATGCAACCCGGCGGCCCGCACTGCCTTCGCCAATTCTCCGGTGGTATCGCGATGCGGTCCTATTTTGGCCACCGTCCAATCGCTCAACCCGCTGTCGTACATCGCGAATCCGTCGTGATGCTCGGCCACGGGCACTACGTATTTCGCGCCGGCTTTTTTGAATAACTCCGCCCAGGCCGCTGGATCGAAATGCTCGGCCTTGAACATGGGGATTAGATCTTTGTAGCCGAATTTATCTTGCTTACCGTAAGTCTCGATGTGATGCCGGTATTCCGGGGATCCCTCGACGTACATCATTCGCGGATACCATTCGCTGCCGTAAGCAGGAACCGAATACGCTCCCCAGTGAATAAAAATTCCGAACTTGGCGTCCTTGTACCACTCCGGCGCTTCATAGTTCTTCAGCGATTCCCAGTCCGCGCGATAGCGCCCCTCGCGATCCGCGTTTTCAACGTCCTTCAAGAGCTCCGCTCGCTGCCCGTCATACTTGCTGCTTGCCTTCTGCCAGACCTCATCGATCCTTTCTGGCGCTTCCGATGAAGTTGGCGCCGTCGCGCTCTGTCCGTAGGAGCTGCTGTGCGCGCATAGCGCCAGCGCTAACCCCGCGGCGAGTTTTGATACTGAACGCAACTGCACTACACGGGCTGAAAACATGAGGCAATCCTCTCAATCCAGGCAAACTTGAATTTTCTGAAAGCGCGACGGATTCTCGCTCCATGACCGCAACGCGTCCGGTGCTTCGTCGAGCCCGACAATCAGGCTCACCACCTGATCCACGGGAAACTTCCGCGCCTCCAGAAGCCCGATCACCGCGCGAAAATCCTCCGGCTGAGCATTCCTTGACCCGAGGACCTCCAACTCCTTTTGCACGAACAGCCGCGTCTCATAGCTCACCGGCTCTTTCGCGTATCCGATGTAGACAACTCGGCCGGTGAAGGCGACCTCTTCGACCGCCGCCCTGAATGTCCCCGGAGTTCCAACCGCTTCAATCACCACATCCGGACCGCGTCCGTCCGTCAGTTCCAGCAATCGCTGGCTCAGCGGCTCCCGCGCGCTGTTGATGATTTGACCGCCGCCCGTCATTTGCGCTAACTCCAGCTTCTTGTCGTCCACGTCAACGCAAATCGTGCGCGCTCCCCGGAGACTTGCAGCCGCTACTGCGCCCAGCCCGACTCCGCCACACCCAAAAATCGTTACGGTGTCTTCGGCCGAAACGCTTCCGCGAGCGACCGCATGAAACCCCACCGTCAGTGGCTCGACCAGGCATAACTCTTTTGGCGTCAGTCGCGCCGGGTACAATTTTTCTCGCGGCACCGCAATGTACTCGGCAAGCGCGCCGTCCCTCTGCACCCCCAGCGTCTCGTTGTATTGGCAAGCATTCGGTCGGCCTCTAAGGCAAGCCGCGCATCGGCCACAATTCGAGTAGGGAAGTAGGGCCACGTCCGTCCCGGCTGCCATCTCGCTGTCGCCCTGCACCACCGTTGCGCAAACCTCATGCCCCAGGATTCGGGGATAGGAAACCAGCGGACTCAATCCTCGGAACGAATTTAGGTCGCTACCGCAAAATCCCACCATCCGAACTTGCAGCAGTAAATCTCCCGGCCTAGCCACGGGATCAGGGACGGTCTCGATGCATGCCCGCCCGGGTGCCTGAAGAACGAAAGCTTTCATGTTGAAAACGCCAGCCGCTGCCGACCTACTATTTTCGAGTTTGAATTTTTATGGTACAATAATCGATAAAGTTAACGATGTCAATTTGAAGGAATTTAAATGGGCCCGTCGTGTCCCCATCTTCGGGGACGCCCCATGCGTTCTTTCGTCAGCTCAGTGAACGCCCATTTCGGGATTTCTTATGACGGTCCGGATGAAGGATATCGCGCGTGACCTGAGTGTATCGGTCGTTACGATTTCGAAGGTCTTGCGCAACCACCCCGATGTGGGCGATGAGACGCGCGAACGAGTCCTGGCCCGCGTAAAAGAGCTCGACTACCGCCCTAACCTGGCTGCACGCGGCCTCGTCACAGGACGAACCCATCTCATTGGCCTGGTCGTTCCAGACCTCCTCCACCCTTTTTTCGCGGAAATTGCCAAATCCCTTTCCGATGTCCTCAGAAAGGGCGGCTACTGCCTGATCGTGTCGTCGTCCGACGAAGATACGGTCCTTGAGGAAGAGGAGATCAACCAATTGCTGGCGCGCCGGCTGGACGCGCTGATCATCGCCTCCTGTCATTCGTCTGTTGAACTCTTCGTCCGAATCGAGAAGCACAACACGCCTTATATTTTGATCGACCGTACACTGCCCGGTTTGTCCGCAAACTTCGTAGGCGTCGATGATGAAGCTGTGGGCATGCTCGCCACCAAGCACTTGATCGACGTGGGATGCAGGAAAATCGCGCACATTCGCGGCCCGGAAACCAGCCCTGGCCTGCGTCGTCTGGACGGCTACAAGCGGGCCCTCGGCGAAGCCGGTTTGAGAATCACGAATGACTACGTCATTGCCGAAGCCAAAGGCGACGTAGAAACACGGCAGCGCGGCGCCGATGCCATGCGCCGACTTTTGAGTCTTGATCCGCGCCCTGATGGAGTGTTCTGTTTCAATGATCCGCTCGCGATGGGTGCAATGAATTTCACGCTGAATCAGGGCCTGCGGATCCCTGAGGACATTGCGCTCATCGGTTGCGGGAACCTTCACTACGACGACTCGCTGCGCGTTCCTCTTTCCAGCATCGACCAACACAGTGAGCGCATTGGCCAGGAAGCTGCCCGTGTTGCGCTCGCAGCGCTCGGCTCCAAACTCCGGCCCAAGCCCGAAACCGTTGTGCTCCAGCCTGACTTGATCGTCCGCGCGTCGACTGGACGGCGGAACCCACCACGCGAATGAAATAGCGCAATGAATCGAGTTAGACGTCCTGAGTCCGGCCAATTCGGCTTTACGTGCGACCGAATTACGAGCTTGTCCGTTGACTTGCCAAAAATGTTGGATATCAATCCGGTGCAACCTAGCCGAACCTCAGAGAGAACAATAAATGGCCCAAAAACTTGCTTTCAGACATCTCCGAGCAATTCAGTACCGAATCCTGCGCCGATCTCAGTTCCGTCGGACATTCCTGTTTGCGCTTAAAGGGGGATCTCCGCTCGTGCGCTCACTTCTTGCCAGCTTGACCCTGCTCGCTGTGGCT
>DAIMDJ010000121.1:0-7672 GCA_036725905.1 Terriglobales bacterium | reverse complement strand
TACTTTCGGCAATAACCTGTCCGTTCCTGAGCCGTGCAGGAGAACCGCAATTGTCCGAGCATGCCCTTGCGAGAGCTTTCCCATGCAGCACACGCCGCTATAATGACTGAGTTATCTCTCTCCGTATGCAACTCCGGATGAAACCGCATCAATGGATGGCAACGTTCGGATTACTTGGGCTTGTACTGGCGACCGCCATCGGGCTCATTCTGACCCGAGAGCCGGAGCAGTCGATCTCCAACGCCGGACAGATGCCGGGTGGTGAGGCTCCGCTCATCGACGAGCATCCCCTTCAAACCGCTCGGGCCTTGGCCACTCTTGCCTCTGGCTCGGACGAACAGCGACTCGCCCAACAGGCAATGAAGGTAGCAGATCGTGAATTGGATCTCGCCTTCGCCAGTGGGTTGCGCGACGCTGCGGAACATTCGGCCCCTTCCAAGCCTGAGACTAAAGAGCTCTATGCCCGGGCCAGCCAAGCGCAAGCCAGAGTCAAAGCCGACCAGGAGCGGATTGACCAACTCACAAAACAACTCCCTTCCGCTAGCGGTGATCGTGAAGCCAATCTTCAGCAGCAGATCGACTTGGCACACGCTCAGCACGAATACGATCAGGACGAGCTTGATGACGTCAACGAAGACCTGGAACGTTCCGGCGGCGATCCTCTAAGCAGAATTCAGCGGCAATTCAATCAGCATGAAGCTGCCGAGCACCAATACGACGTGAATCATCCGCAGATAGGAAACTACGCAGAAGCCAATTATCTTGCCGGCAACTTGGCGGCCCAGATCGTTGCCTGGCACAGCCTGCACAACAAGATGATGAAGTTGCTTCCGGCACGCGCTGAGGCGCGCCGGAACGCGGAGACGCTCCAGCACAGCCACGACGCCTTGCAGGCGGAAGTCAGCAAGGAAGCCGGAACCAAGCAGACGATTTCCGAGCAAAGCAATCAGATCAACTCGGCAGCTATACAGGGTGCAAGTTCCACGGCGGCCGCCAGCAGTGCGATTAAGTCCCTTCGCCACCTTTCCGTTAACCAGAAGGACCTTTCCGACCTCAACAAGCGCATCCAGGATCATCAGGAACTGGCAGTGGCTTATAGCAACTGGATTGAACTGGTAAGGTCCCATGAGCTTGCCGCTGTGCATGGCATGCTTTGGTCCTTTTTGCTTATCGCCTTAATTCTGCTTGCCGTCTACATAGCGGGTCGTATCGTCGATCACTTCATCATCGATGTGAAACACGAGTGGACGCGGCTGAAAACCCTTCGCGTCGTCATTCGCTTTGCCATCCAAGCCGTCGGTGTGCTGCTGATTCTCTTCGTGCTGTTCGGAATCCCAAGCCAGATGCCGACCATCCTTGGGCTGGCCGGCGCAGGGCTGACCGTCGCCCTCAAAGATTTCATCGTGGCTTTCGTTGGCTGGTTCGTGCTGATGGGACGCAATGGCGTTCGCGTCGGTGATTGGGTGGAGATCAATGGCGTTGTCGGTGAAGTGGTTGAAATAAATTTGTTGCGCACAGTGCTGCTCGAAACCGGCAATTGGACCGACACCGGCCATCCCACTGGACGCAAAGTAGCTTTTGTAAACAGCTATGCCATCGAAGGCCACTTCTTCAACTTCTCGACCAGTGGGCAATGGCTGTGGGACGAAGTCGAAATCATGGTGCCTTCCAGCGAAAATCCTTACCCGATCATCGACGCGATTCATAAGCTCGTCGAAAAAGATACTCAGGCCAATGCGCAAGCCGCCGAGCACGAATGGCAGAGCGCAATAGGCAGTTATCGGACTGTGCAGGCCGTCTCGGCGGCGCCGGCTATCAATCTGCGCCCAACAACTGCCGGCGTGGAGGTCCATGTGCGCTACATCACCCGCGCCCGCGAGCGCTTCGCGACACGAACGCGTTTATATCAGGCGCTGGTAGAACTGCTACATCACAGGCACGTAGAGGAAAGTGAAACGCAAAGCGCACGTGGTTAATGACTACGCTTCGCTTTTCGCCCTTCTCACGATCACAAACGCCAAAAGGGAGACTGCGAAAAACACTAATAACAGCCACGCGATTCCTTGAAGGGCCTCAATGATCGTGCGATAAACTTCCAACACCCACCGATCCCGGCTCAACGCAAGGACTTGTCCGCCTCCATACTGAGGAGTGATGTAGCGCTCGAGTTCCCAAATCCTAACCCCACTTGAAGTTCCGACTACATAAATGGCGAACTTGATGTACTTCACCCATGCCTGGCTGATGTTATCCGAGAGAATCCTTCGAAGTATGTCATCCACCGGCTTTGTGAAAATAAGCACTACAAAGCCGGAAACTGCGACCGAGATCGCAAAGGTCACAACCAATAGCGTAATAAACAAAGCTAACCCTCCCTTGCCTAGAGCTCACGGCAAATACGGCTGCGCGTCTGTGCTCTCGACAAACTTCCGCAAACCGGCCTCGACTGCCGGCTGCGTAAACAGCTCGCAAAAAATATCAATTTCCCGCCGCAACTCTTCATACGGAATCGGCTTGATAAACTCCTTCGCCGCAATCGCCGTCTGGCGCTCGAATTTCCCAAGCTGCGCCGCCGTAGCCCGCGCCGTCCGCAATGCCTCTCCTTCGCCGACGACCTGGCTCACCAAGCCAATCTGTTGCGCCTTTGCCGCATTGAAACTGCGCCCCGTGAGCAGCAGATCGCGTACCACCGCATTTCCCAAATCCCGCTTCAGCCGCGGAATCCCGCCAAACCCCGGAATCAGTCCCAACCGCAGCTCCGGAAAGCAAAATCGCGCCATTTTGTCGGCGACGATCAAATCGCAGACCAGCGCCAGCTCAAATCCCCCGCCAAACACAACTCCGTGCACTGCCGCAATCGTGGTCAGAGGAGCAGCATCAATCGTATTCATCACTCGATGGATGCGCTCTAAGTAATCGCGAACGCCTTTTGTTGCCACCGCGCGTTCCATCTCATGCGAACGTCGATAAAGCTCGCGCAAGTCAGCGCCGGCGCAGAAGCCGCATGACAACGTACTGTAAATGATGAGTGTGTGAGATTCGCGCCGGAGATCTTCTAACGCCGCAACAAATTTTTCTAACTCCTCGAGCGTAAGCGACCCAATCTCATTGCACGGCTCGCGATGCAGCGCCAGCTCAGTGACGCCGCCACTTACGTCCCACGAAAGAGCCTGCCCGCTGAATTTCTTCATTGACAGTAGCGCCGGCGTCTCGCCGGCTGTCCGGCGGGTGCCCTCGCCCGCCACCCGAAAGCAGCTATCATACCGCTTGCTTCACCCGATACATCTCCTCAATCTCATCCCGAAAGCGTGCTGCAATCGCATCCCGCTTCAATTTTCCATTTGCAGTCAGCAACCCATTCTCAATTGAGAACGTCTCGCGACTCACATAAAACGCGCGCACCTGCTTGTAATGCGGCAATTCTGAATTCACTCGATCAAACGCCGTCTGCGCCCGCTCCCGCGGCACTTCTCCTGTAATGATCGCCGAAAGGTATCCGCGCCCGTTCCCGACGAGCACGATTTGCTGAGCGCCCGGCAGATTCTGCAAAATCTCGTCTTCAATCGGCTCGGGAGCGATATTGTGACCCGAGGCAAGGATAATCAGGTTTTTGATCCGTCCCACAATCCGCCAATTCCCGGCCTCGTTTACCTGCCCCTGATCTCCGCTATGAAACCAGCCATCGCGCAGCACCTTTGCCGTTTCGTGCGGGCGACTCCAATACCCCTGAAAAATATTAGGCCCACGGACAATAATCTCGTCGTTCTTCCCCAGCTTCATCTCGATTCCAGCAATCGCCGGCCCCACGCGCCCCGGCTCCGCATGATGAGGATCATCCATGGTGCAGATCGCAGTCGTCTCGGTCAGCCCATAAACCTGCAAAACCGGAATGCCGAGCATCATGAAAAAGAGTTGCGTCTCAACATTTAGCGGGGCCGATCCACAAATCAGCGCCTTCAGATTCGCTCCAATCATCTTTTTGCGGATCGTCGGAAATACGACCGTGTTTGCCACTCTCAGCCACACCCCATCCCATAGGCGCGCCTTGCTTTCCTGCTTGCGGACCCACGCAGCCTTCGCCCGGCCGTAAATCCCACGCACAATGCCGCCAGTCTTCCAGAGCTGCTCGTCTACCGCTTTGCGCATGCGCTCCAATAGCGCAGGGACATTTAAGAAATAATATGGAGCGGCGGTACGCATATCGGCTGCAAGTTTGTTGAGATCAGTGTTCAGCGTGAGCAGGCTTCTTCGTAAAAGACACGTCAGCAGCATGATCCACGAGCCGGCAAAACAAAAAGGAAGGTAATGGAAGACGCAATCCTGCCCGCGGCGGCCTTCCATTAGCAAATCCAGGCGCCCGGACGTGCAGCCGAGCATGTGCCCGACGTTGCCGGCTGTGAGCACCACGCCTTTAGCTTCGCCCGAAGTTCCTGAAGTGTAAATAATGGTTACCGGGTCAGACTCCGCAACCTGAAGTCGATCTAAAGCGAGGTCGCGTGCTCCCGTGAAAATCTCATCGAAAAGAAATTGCGGCGGCGCCTCCGGCCAATGCTGCGTGATCGCATCCCGCAGCGTCACATCGCTGCAACAGAGCAAGCTCGGCGAGCAATCCTTCATCATGGCCACAAGTTCCGCAGGAGCTTGCCGCGCGTACAGCGGAACGACGATCAGGCCCTCGGCCATGATGGCGAGATCCATTGCAACCCATTCAATGGAATTGTGTGCCAGCAGCGCGCAGCGATCGCCTTTGCCCAAGCCTTTCCCGGCAAGAAATCGTCGAGCCTGTGAGACCTGCATCAACAGTCCCTTGCCAGTCACTCCAAAGCTGACCTGCTGTGGTGATTCTTGATCGTTCAGCTCTCGGAGGACGGTTGTCTTCTCGGCGGTTTTAAGCTGGTTGAAAATGTCGTAGAGAAAGCTCATGCATTAGGTAAAAAGACGTAGGCGCGGACGCCCTCGTCCGGGCAAGCGAGCGCAGCTCGCCGCTATGCTGAGCTGGGCCGGGCGGGTGAGGGCACCCGCCCCTACGTGTTCTGTGATTATCCGTGGGTTTCCATCGACTCCCGCAGTTCCACGCCCATGGCACCGCCCCCTACGTGTTCCCTGATTATCCGTACGCTTCCACCAATTCCCGTAGCTCCGCGCCCAACGGCGGTAAATAATCTTCCCAACTCCACTCGCCGCGCCGCGTTGGAAAGCCCGGATAGCGCCGCTGAACTTCCTCTTCAAAATACACACCCATGCGGGCCATCACTTTCAAATTTCGCACAACCGTCTTGCCAATGGCAGTGGCAATGGCCTCGCCCTCGCGGCAAAGCGTGTTCATTGCGGTCAGCAGCCGAGGCTCCAGATCGGGATCATCCACATTCATCAGCAAATGTTCATGCCCGCGCTCGCGCATAAGATTGCGAATCCGCTCATCCATTGTGATCCCCGCCGATGGCACCAGCGCCGGCATCGAGGTCACAATCCCGTGATAACGTGACGAGACCATTATGTGGCACGCGCGCAGCATACTAACGAGTTCATACATGTTGTAGTCATCAGAAGTAAGCACGGGCACGCCGCCCAGCTTCTCGGAAATCCGCCGGGCCGGACGCGCATCCAGCCGCTCCGTCGCAACCAAAATCACGAACACATGCTGTTGCTGCCGGAATGCCCGCACTGCATTGGCAATCGCACTCAGGTAATGTTCGAGGGCGCGGTCCGCCTCCGGCCCCGCATTGTGAAAGTAAACCGAGCGGTAATGACTGTCCTTGTAAGCCCCAGTTAACCCATGCAGGGCAAGCTTCGTAACCGACGCCCGAACCGGCCATTCAAACGGATTAATCGGGCACACGACCAGAACAGGTGTGCGGCCATCCCAACCTATCTCCCGCAGCGCCTTCTGCCCAAACTCGGCCGGATGCGGTTCAAACGTCCACGCCGTGTCCGTGCCTAACTCAGTGGGAACTCCAAGCTCGCGCAAAATCGTACGCGATTCCTCATTGCGCGTGATCACCAGCGAATTCTGACAGTATCGCGAGCACATCTTCGCGATCAGCGGATCCATGTGCCCAGCTTCGGCGCCATACCCCACAGAAAGTTTGTTCTGTGCGGCGGCGATTCCAAGCGATCCGATCATCATGGTGGTCAGCGCATTAGCAAACTTGCTCTTGAACATCGAGCCTTCGCATGCCACCACGCCGTGATGTTTCGGCACTTCATCGGCCAGAAAAGGAGGAAAAATATCCGGCAGGTGTACTTGTTTCGAACTCTCAAAGTATCCGGACGTGCGCTGGAAGTTCTGCGTCATCACGCTGAACTCAACCCGCTCCGCGCCCAGAATATGGCGGATCTGCCGCAGCATTTCCGAGACGCGCACATCCGAGCCCATATTGCGGGTCCCGTTATATCCCGCAAAAAGCAGCTTGAGTTTTTCGCCCGGCTCCCAGTGCTGGCCTTTTCCCATCACCCAGCCTAGCTTGGCGGCTTCAATGCTGCTGCTGACCCACGCTTCGAGGATGAAATCCATCATGCGGCCGACCCTCCCGCCTTGGCTGGCCAGCCCTGGTAAGGATAAGTAAAGTTCGTATCCCGACTGAATTTCAACAGCGGATAGCTGTATTGCGAAAATGGCATCGGCTTGCGCCCCAGCTCTCTGGTCACGCGCGTGTTGTCGAAAACTGTATTCCAGGTGAGATACGGCATGAATACTTTCAGCAGCGCGGCGCCATACCCGAGCGAAGTTTGCCGGTTGGAAAGCAGGTTCACCCCCGTCGTAAACGGTTTCTCCAGAAAGTGCAAGAAAATCGGTCCACGCTTGTTCTGCGCAGCAGCCAGGGCCGAGGTCACTTGCCGGAATGTCTGAGAATCGGTGCCGGAAGAAAGATGGTACATATCGTACTGCGGATTTTCTTTCTGATGCAGAGTTGCAATCGCATCCGCCACAAAATCCACATTCACGATGTCGATTCTATCTTGCGACCGGAATGGCAACACGGGCAGCCCCGCCAAAAATACAAATGCTCTTACCATGTCGAATTGGGTGGTCTGAGGATACCGGCTATCACCGAGCACAATACTGGGCCGAAAAATCGTAATCGGGACCTCGGGCACAAGCTGCCGTACCATGTGCTCGCAAAATTTTTTGGTGCGCGCGTAAGGATCGTAATCCGATCGATCCCACTCAATCGCTCGATCCTCAGTTATCACTTCATCCTGACGCTTGCCTGCAACTGCAACCGTGCTCACCAGGCTGAATCGCCGCAATCCGTGGTAATAATGCGATTTCTGCGCCAGCAATAACACTTCCAGCGTGCCGCGCAAGTTTACATTCAGGCAGCTTTTTTCCGATTTGCGATTCAGCGACGCCGCGCAATGCAGCACCGAATCGGTGGTATGAATCAGCCGGTCATAGTCATCGCGCGACAATCCAAACTGCGGCGCAGTCAGATCCCCTGGAAACACCCGCACACGCGTCTGCAAGTATTCGTAGAAGTGGGGGAAATCCAAGTGGAGCTGCCAGGCCTGCCACAATCTCAGTGCCGCATCTTGCGGATCGCGCGCACGCACCAGCACATTGAGAGAGGCCCCATGCTGGTCCAGCAAATTGGCGGCGACATGCGCGCCGATGTATCCGGTCGACCCGGTCAGGAATATCGCCACGTTGCTCCGTTGGTGCCGGTCTTCA
>DAIMDJ010000120.1:5655-7676 GCA_036725905.1 Terriglobales bacterium | reverse complement strand
CCCCCAATTCCTTCGGAGGGGGGCTTGGGGGGAGCGCCTCGTGTCCCCCCAATTTCTCTTTATTACTCCAGCGATGGAGGCTGGCATTTCCGATCATGTTTGGAGCTTAGAGGAATTGGTGGGATTATTGGAGGCACGCACGACTGCACAGGCGGCATGAACACTGTCAAAAGCACGGCATGGGAAGATGCTCTCGGAATATTCTGCTCAATTTTAGCGGTTTCCGCTTTCTGGGACGTAATCAGCAAAACGAAGGAGAGCTTGGTTCACACGTTTGGCGTTCCCGTGATTGCTTGCATCATTATGTACTTTTACAAGCGGCTGCCATTTGATTCCACCTAATTTCAAAACAGCCCACTACCAGGGATCCTGAGGGCTGGGCAATTCCTTCATCAAGGGCAGTTCTTTTTTTCATGATTAATTTGGTTCTCGGTTCACGCTCCTGCATTTAGAATTTTGGCCTACGTAATCCCCGTCTTATATGGAGGTAAAATGAGCGACCCACGCTATCCCATCGGAAAGTTTGCTTGCGACGGCCCGCCGACTGAGCAGCAGCGGAATAAGTTCATCGATGATATCGAGCAAACGCCCGCCCGCCTTCGCGCCGCGATCCAGGGTCTGACACCACAGCAGATCGAAACTCCATACCGCGAAGGCGGCTGGACGGTGCGGCAGGTTGTCCACCATGTGCCTGAGAGCCACATGAACGCATACATCCGTTTCAAGCTGGCGCTCACCGAGGACGAGCCTACGATCAAACCTTACATGGAGGATCGCTGGGCGCAATTGCCTGACTGCCAATCCACGCCGCTGGAAGTCTCGGTTGCATTATTGGAATCTCTGCACGACCGCTTTGTGCGCGTCCTGCGCTCGATGAAATTCGAAGAATGGAAGCGGACATTCAAGCACCCAGAGCTCGGAATCATGCCATTGGAGAAGAACCTTGCGCTTTATTCCTGGCACGGACGCCATCACGTGGCACACATCACGGAATTGCGAAAACGGATGGGCTGGTAAGTCTTATACGTGCGAAGGTGCGACTGGATTGAAAGTCAAAGCAATAGGAAGGCTTGCGCCGCAGATGGAAAATCACCAGCCCGCCCGGGAGAAAGAATTAACGACACCGACAGCGTTAGAATCGCGCGCGATTCACCCACGCACATGCAACCTCCACGCGATGTAGCTGACCGCTTCCCGTGTCACTGCCCATGCCCGCAGCCAGAGGGAGTGCGGCTTGGATTCCGGGCGGGGCGCCACATACACTCGCACTCTTTCATCCTCCAGCAGCCTGCGAATCCGAAAAACGTGATACTCATCGCTCACCGCGATGCAGCTACTCATATGATTAGCCCGCAAGATCACTCCCACTCGCTTCGCCGACTCAGCCGTATCCGAACCCTGCGTTTCAGCGATCAAACTGGAATCTGGAATTCCTCGCCGCTTTAGGTAATCGTGGCCAACTCCGCCTTCGCTGAATTTAGGATCCGCTGCGGCGCCTCCTGAGGTAATGACAACCGGCGCGATTCCCCGCCGAAAAAGTTCGTACGCATGATCCAGGCGCGCTCGATATACGGGGGATGGCCGGCCAGCGTATTCAGCAGCGCCAAAAACGACAATCGCATCGGCTGGGTGCAGTTCCTGAAGCGAGGCATCGTGGACGATACCTATGCAAATCGAGAGGAAAATCCCCGCAAACACAGCCGCGATTACTCCGATCAGCCAAAACGACCGGCCTTTCGAAATTCGCATGGCTGCTGCCGCACTCATCCTTGTGCGAAAAACTCGGAGATTTCTGGGGCGGGAATGGCGCCTTCACGCAAGATGCGCCAGCGGGCTTCTTCATCAGTAAGGTCGACGATTGTCGATGCAACTTCACGCGGCGAGGTCCCGCCGTCGACGATAATGGAGATCCGATCCTGAAGCTGATCGCGGACCGCGACCGCCGTGGTGCATTCGTTCTCACCACTCAGATTTGCCGACGTGGCCGTGATAGGAATCTGCGCGGCTTGCACTACGGAGAG
>DAIMDJ010000120.1:0-5555 GCA_036725905.1 Terriglobales bacterium | reverse complement strand
GGCATGCCCAACACTTCGCCGGAGCGAATCTTGTCCGCCGCGTAACGGATCAGCGACGGCTCGGGTCGCTCGCTACTTATTTTTACGATCTCGGCGCGCACTACCGCCCCCTCTGGTTTCGTGTTCCTAAAATTGCGGAAACCTAACATAACACGGGACCGCCCAGCAAGGGGAGCAGACCTGGGGGTAGTGGTGCAGTTTGATTGTCATCCTTGAGCAAGCGTTCTTTGCGCAGCGAAGGGTCTGGGCGAGCCGCGCCGAAGCGTCGCGTGCCTTGCGACGCAATAATCGCGCGTTTGGCTCGCTTCCTTACTAAACTGCACCACTACCAGGCCTGCTGCTAATATCTCACCGTCGTTTGCCGCAGGATAGGAGTCCTTTCTGGCCAAAGTCCAGCCTCAGAATCGAAACCGAAAGGAGCCGCTGCATCACCGCCTTCGCCCCATCGAAGGCAGGCACAACCCTCTCGTAAAGGAATTGCGTCGAGCCTTCGCCCACGGGGAGCTTACTCCGGATGGTTACTGTGCCATCGATGGCGTCCGTATTCTGGAAGAAGCCATTCGCAGCGGGCTTCGCTTTCGCGCGGTGTTCTTCAGTAATTCAACGCAAAACAAGGCCGCGAGGCTGCTGCCCCAGATCGGCGCAAATGTTGAAACCCTGCTCCTTCCTGACAAGCTGTTCGCGAGCGCTGTCCCCAGCGAGACTCCGCAAGGCGTGGCGGCACTTGTTCGCTGGAAGGAGCACTCGCCCGATGACGTGATCGCTAGAGCACAGGCCGGGCCGCTGCTCGCTATCGCCGGTGTGCAAGATCCCGGCAATCTAGGCACAATTCTGCGCTCGGCTGAGGCTTTTGGAGCAGCCGGCGTGCTGCTTGGAGAAGGCACAGTCAGCCCCTTTAATTCCAAGCTAGTCCGGGCGTCGGCAGGATCGGTATTTCGCGTACCCATCGCGCGGACAAAGCTTGATGCAATGCTGGGCGCAATGCGGGCGCAAGGTCTGCGGCTGATCGCAACTTCGTCGCACAAAGGCATCACTCTTTCCAAAGCAAAGCTTACAGGCCAGCTCGCCATCTTCATCGGCAACGAAGGAGGCGGGCTTCCCCGCGATCTGATCTCAGAGATGGACGAAGTAGTGGTCATCCCGCATTCCTCTAAAGTGGAATCGCTGAACGCAGGAATCGCAGCCAGCATTGTGCTGTATGAAATATCGAAGCAAAGATAATGATTCAGGATTGCCAATTCGTTGGCGCTGAACTGCAACGAGAAGCCCACCAAGTGCCCGGGCACGGCAACGACACTCGGCAATTCGAAAATCGGAAATCGCAAATTTGAAACGTGAGCCTCTTTCAACCCATCCCGAGCGCTGAAAATCCAGACGATCGCACCCGCCCGCTTGCCGATCGCATGCGCCCGCGCACGCTCGACGAATTTGTCGGTCAGGAGCATCTCGTCGGCCCGGGCAAGCCGTTACGTACACAAATCGAGCGCGACGATACCGGATCGCTCATCTTCTGGGGGCCTCCAGGCACTGGAAAAACGACCTTGGCGCAAATCATCGCTCACATGACCAAGGCCGACTTCATCCAATTCTCTGCAGTATTGGCCGGTATCAAGGAAATCAAGCAGGTCATGGCCGACGCCGAGCGTGCGCGCCAATATGGCACGCGCACAATCGTCTTTATCGACGAAATCCACCGCTTCAATAAAGCACAGCAGGATGCATTCCTTCCCCACGTGGAAAAAGGCAACATCCGGCTTATCGGCGCAACGACTGAGAATCCGTCATTCGAAATTATTTCTGCGCTGCTCTCCCGGAGTCGCGTGTATGTTTTGAAACCTCTGACCGAAGATCAGATCGTGGCGCTTCTACGCCGCGCTCTTGCCGACGAACAACGCGGTTTGGGAACGATCAAGCTGCAGGCATCAGACGAAGTTTTGCAAAAGATCGCCGCCTACTCGAGCGGCGATGCCCGCAGCGCCTATAACGTGCTCGAAGTCGCGGCTTCGCTCGCGCGTAGCCATGCCGGCAAAGAAACCGGAGCTGAAATTACCGACGAAATTGTCCAAGACGCGCTGCAAAAACGTGTCCTGCTTTACGACAAAGCCGGCGAGGAGCATTACAACCTCATCTCCGCCCTGCACAAGTCTGTGCGCAACAGCGATCCCGACGCTGCGCTCTACTGGCTGGGCCGCATGCTAGAGGCCGGCGAGGATCCACTCTACATCGCGCGCCGCGTCGTTCGCATGGCGGTCGAAGACATTGGTCTGGCTGATCCTACTGCGCTATCGCTTTGCATGGCCGCTCGCGATGCCGTCGATTTTATCGGCATGCCCGAAGGCAATCTGGCGCTTGCGCAGGCAGTTGTTTATCTCTCCGTTGCCCCAAAATCGAATGCTCTGTATGCCGCCTACAGTGATGTGCAGCAGGATGTCGAACGCACGGCCGCCGAACCCGTCCCGCTGCATCTTCGCAATGCTCCCACCGGATTAATGAAGGGCCTGGGTTTTGGTCAAGGCTATCGATACGCTCACGATTTCGCAGATAAAGTGGCTGACATGCACTGTCTCCCCGACAATCTGCACCACCGTGTCTATTACCATCCCACCACTGAAGGAATCGAGAAGCGAATTCGCGAGCGCATCGAGGAGATTAAGCGCATCCGCTCGCGAGCGAACAAGCGTTCTGAAGACAATAAAAGCGAATCCTAGGCAAGTAGCCTCGCATCTATTTTGGTGAAACGCCGTCCCTTCTGACGGCACCGCGGTGGATCACTGCGAGGAACCATGGCCACGAGCGTACCCACGACGCACCCGGATCACCTCGCTACGCGGGACCTGCAATTCCATCAAGTCGAAGATCTGCTCAGACTGCAAAAAGCCGCGCAGAAGATTACCTCCATCCTCGATCTCGATCAGCTCATCGACAAAGTTGTCCACGAGATTGCCTCTTCTTTCGGGTGCCTGGAAGCAAACATCTATCTGCACGATGAACCGCGCGCCGAGTTAATTCTCGCCGGTGTCTGCGGCTGCACGACTCATGAAAAAGGGCAAATTCTGAAAGTCGGGAAAGATGGCATGGTCGGCCATGTGGCCGCCACCGGCAAGATGCGCTACGCACCTGACGTGCGCAGGGACCCCTATTACATCGCGTGCGAGGAGTCGACGCTGTCGGAAGTAGCCATCCCGCTGGTGGTCGATAACCGATTGGTCGGTGTGTTTACGGCTTCCCATCCTGAGTTAAATGCTTTTCCGCCCGAGCAACTCCGGCTTCTGCAAGCGCTGTGCAACCACGTGGCTGTCGCCGTGCAGAATGCGCGCCTGTTCCAGCGTGAGCGCCAGGAGCGCGAGCGCATGAGTCGCGAGGCGCACGAAGCTCGCGTCATTCAGCAGGCGCTTCTGCCAAAGAGTTCGCCCTATGTTCCGGGATTTGCTATCTCTGGACTGAGCATTCCCGCGGGCGCCGTTGGCGGCGATTGGTATGACTTTATTCCGTTGAGCGACGGCAAATGGGGATTGGTGCTGGCTGACGTTTCTGGCAAGGGCACCGCCGCTGCGCTCTTAATGTCGGCAACACGCGGAATGCTGCGCTCGCTCGCAGAAGCCGGTTGCGGCCCCGGCGAAGTGCTTGCCCGCCTGAATGATCTAATGGTCCAGGACTTTCCCAGCGGCAAGTTCGTGACCATGGTTTATGCCGTGCTCGATCCGGCCTCCAGGAAATTGACTTTTGCTAACGCCGGCCACTTGCGTCCGCTGCTGGTCACCAACAACGGTGCGCGTTTTCTCGATACCGATCGCGGCATGCCCTTGGGACTGGCGGCGGGCGGCTTCTCTGAGGTTGAGATTGATCTTTCCCCAGGTTCCCGGCTGGTGTTTTATAGCGACGGTATTACAGAGGCAGCCGAGGCTTCCGAGGAAGAGTACGGGCCGGCACGGCTCGAACGTCATGTGGTCAGTTCGAATGCTTCGCCCGAGAGCATTCTCGAAGATGTGCGCTCGTTCGTGAACGGCGCCGGATTACAGGACGACGCCACCGTGATCTTCATCAAAGCCTGAATATTTCCACAATATCGTCTGGGCGCCCAACCCGCATGCAGGAATTCCCCAATACGTCGGCCGCCCAGGGCGGAAACGAACTATCCGAACCGCGCCCTATGCTCCTTCAAAATGCATTGATCCATCACTACAAAAATTCCCGCCTTACGCGCCCTCTCTGCTGCGCTCTCGTTGATCACCGACTCCTGCATCCAGATCGCTGGAACCTTGAGCTGAATCGCTTCGTCCACAATCTCATCCACAAACTCCGGACGACGAAACACATTCACAATGTCAATTTTCTCGGGAACGTTAAGAAGCGACGAATACGACTTCTCCCCCAATGCGCCGTGAATCCGCGGATTCACGGGAATAATTCTGTATCCCTGCGTTTGCATATAGGCAGAGACGCCGTGACTGGGTCGCAGCGGGCTGTTGGAGAGTCCGACGACGGCGATAGTTTTGGCGTGTCGTAGCAGGTCCGCGATGGGGTCAGAGTGAGGAATTGATGCCATGCGTTGATTTTAGCGGGATGGTCCGGCTGAAGACCAGTTCCGGCCGCTAATTCTGGGGCTCAGCTTCTCTTGCTGCCGCTCTCCAATTTTTGCTTGAACATCTTCAGTGCCAGTTTTCGGACAGTCTCTGACACTTCTTTGTTACCCGAAAGGTGCCGCAGGTCCGTGATGAGCAGATGTTTGATCAGCGAAAGTGAAACGTCCAGCGGAGTGCGCGGGTTGAACGTCAGGTTGCGGACTACGGCATAGTTCTTCACGAAACGGCGCTTCATCGGAATGGCGCGAAGCACAGCTTCGAGCACATTCTTTTGCGTCGCGAACCTCTCCACCTCGGCATCGCTGATTTTAGGCGACTCCAGGACCGCTAGCGCCACCACCTTTGTCCCGTCTCGAACCAGAAGCGAGCGCTCTTCCTTGGTGCCTTTCATGGCGAGCTGGATGCGCCCTTTAATGTCCAGCTTGGAGATTTTTTGCAACGCGCTGCCACGTTCTTCCTCGTGACTCAAGTGTTGCTTTTTACCCGCAGGCGCTTTCTTGGGTGCCGCCGCAGTCTTTTCCGAACTTGTCGAAGGCGGTGCAGTTTCACTCTCTAATACATCCTTGTCAGATCCCGGCACGAACTCATCATAAAAACCGCCGATGGGCTGGAACTCCTTATTGCCTTCCGCAGAAATTTCGCCCGCATGCTCACTCAGATAGGAAAGGATGTCCTCATCCAGGATGTCGTCTTCACCAGGCTGCTCAACGCTGGACAAAGGGAGCAGCGGTCCAGTTGCTGAGCTCAGGTGAACGAGCACGACTGTGACGGCCGGAACAGCCGGGCTGGCCGTTGCACCGGCAGCCGCAGCCAGCGCATGCTCCGGCTCCTTCTGAACCTGCATAGTGTCTAATTTTGCCGGAGGCACGTGGGGATTTCCCTTGAGCGCCTCCAGAATCACAGCAGATTTCTGCACGCGTTCGCTGCCTTGCATGATCTCGACAACGTCGCGCGAAGCCGATTCTGCCAGGT
>DAIMDJ010000119.1:0-7698 GCA_036725905.1 Terriglobales bacterium | reverse complement strand
AGCGGAAGTTGCTGGAAGAACTGCGCATGCACTTGGCGTGGCGCTGGTTCACCGGTCTGGGCTTCGATCAGGAGATCCCGCATCACTCCACATTCTCGAAGAACCGGCACGGACGGTTCCAAGAATCGAAGCTGTTCGAACAGCTGTTTGAAGAAATCGTGGCACGCTGTCTGAAAGCCGGACTAGTGCGCGGGGACGACCTATCGGTGGCTCGCTGGAACCACAAAGCGCTCCAGGTGGTCCCGCTGCTCTTGTGACATCGTGGGGTCCCGCCGAATCCACTCGCGAAGAGAATTAGCGGTTGAGATGAAATCGTCTAGGTCATCGCGGTTGAAATTGCTCCCCAGACGGCGGAAGATTTTCTTCAACTTGTCGTAACGATCTTTTGCGTTTTTGTGCAGCACATGAGCCTCTATGCGACCGGCTGCACCGATAAGCGAGCCGCTCTGCCGGGACACTGTCTAAAGTAGAAACCTGCCGGGCAATGCTCGGAATCCTGCCGAGACTTATGCTCAACATGCGGTGCCGGACCATGCGCCACATGCTTGCCGTGGAGTTTCACGGACCCGTGGCGGTCCTTACAGCGGAACTCGGTTGCTCCGTTGCGGATGGCATCTGCGACCGGCATCACCACCCATTCCCATCTTTTTGTGCCGTCCCTTAGAAACAACTTCTTAACTTCGCATTCAAAAATCGTTTCGTTCATGTGGCTGTCCTCAAACGTGGGAACGAATCCGGGAACGGAACCAGTACCCGCCTGCTCTGAACGTGCTTTTCCGCTCCCATGCGGCCTTCTAACTCTCTGATTCGCCGTGCTTCAGCGACTGTGAAGATGGCACTCCACCGCTAAGTTAAGCGCCCAGTTCTTCTTATTCAAGCAGTTGCAGCCTTATCCGTCAACCGCGTGGGAACGTTTGGGAACGGAAGCATTTTCACAAGGCGTGATTGAGCCTGCCGCTTCGCTGCCATCACAGCTTGAACGTACTTGTCCATTGTGATGCTGGCGTTCGCATGTCGCATCAGCGCTTGCGTCGTCGCAACGTCCGCCCCATTCGTGTTAACCAACGTTCCAAACGTATGCCGGAACGTGTGCCATCCCACTCGCTTGGTGATACCTGCCCGAAGTGCCGCTGGCCTGATGTGGTCTTCCATTGCCGCCTTAGGCCAGTACGGTTGGGTTGCACTCGTGATGCACGTCAAAAACTCGTCACCAACTCGTCACCAAAGATGGGCTATTTTCGAGCTGATTTGTGGATGCAGAAAACGGAAAAGCAAGGAAGCTAAAGGGGTTTAGGGTTTGTACCGCAAAATTGACACGGTAGAGGTATGAGTTCTATTGAGAGCTGCGGGTTTTCTTCGGGTGCGGGAGGTTTAAGACTTCGCACGCCGAAGTCGGTCCCAGTGAGCGCGATCCGTTTGCAATCCATTTACTTGTAGTAGCTTGAACTCAACCTTACGGACAATCTTGGCGAGACTCCACGTATAGGACACAGACTGGTTTCCGAGTCGGGGGATTTTGAGTGTAATGATTCCATAACAATGTCGGCGATGTTTCACCACTTGAGACGATTTCCTAAACCGGGTGGCGGCTTCGATAGCTCCAAAGGTCGAGCTAAGGCTTCTGGCCGACGACGGTAAAAACCACCGCGCCGTTTTGAAAGACTCCTTCCGCGTCGGCTTGTTCCAGACTCTTCAGCCACGCCGCTACTTCCGCCTCCGAGAGTCGCGCCCGTTGGATCGCTGAGCGAAAGAAGCCATCGAATAGTCGTCGGAAGGTCTTGTAAGGAGGCGCAGCACCATCGGCGTCGATTTCACACTCTGGAATCATGGGCGGCGATTCGTGGACGTCGACCGTCTCCTTGATTTCCTTTAGATGGTTGAGAGTAATTTCGATTTCGGAGGAGCCAGAGGGTTCGACTGAGGAGTTCGCGACATAGTAGCCCTCTTTCTCGACGTGAATCCGGCAAGGCCCGGAGGGAATGTGCGAGAGCTCGCAGCGGCCGGAAATTTCGGTCTCGCAGCTGAGGGCCTGGGCCGGCGACGGAAGCTGGAGCGTGACGCGGGCGCCGCGGACGGCGACTCCGTTTTCATCGAGCACGGCGACAGAAAGGCGACGTGAAGTTTGCGTGCCTTGCGCGAGCGCCACGAGAAGGGCGAGCGCCGGGACTAAGGATGGGCGAGCGCGCATGTCGGGGATGCGACTATTGTCTCGCAAGTCGGCGAGGATTGCCCAGTACCGGGAAGACAGTAGTCAAGGAGTGTTTCCGAGTAGCCCGTCCGGAGACAATCGCAAAAGGTGACAGGCATTTCCCTGCTTCGGGCGCTTATATGTCGTAAACAGGCTCGCGGTACGCGTTTCCGATGAAAGCCCTCAGAGCGTAGCCACGCCGCTGCCAGCCTACCGATAAATCGGCTATTCCCGGTCTGCGATGGAAAGGAGCCAATTGAGGACCAGCGCCAGCACGGTCCCCAGGGCAATTCCCGCGATGTTCATCCCCGCGACCGTCAGACCCTTCACGCCTAATCCCGTGGCGACGATCAGTGGTACGCCGGCCACTGCCAGATTCTTGTGGCGCGTGAAGTCGACCTTGGCATCCATCCAAATGCGAATACCCATCAAGGCAATGATCCCGTAAAGCAGGAGGGTAATGCCGCCCAGAACCGGGTTGGGGATCGCTTGAATCAGGGCGCCGAACTTTGGGCAGAGCCCAAGCAGGAGCGCAATCACCGCCGCTGCGATGAAATTGTGTGTGCTGAATACCCCCGTCATCGCCATGACCCCCATGTTTTCCGCATAGGTCGTTTGTGGCGTGCCGCCGCCCAAAGAGGAAACCAGTGTTGCCAGCGCGTCGCCGAGATATGCGCGCCCAAGATATGGATTCAGATCTCGCCCCATGTAGTCCGAAATGGCAGCAATGTGACCCTTGTTCTCGGCGACCAGCACGACAAAGACAGGCGCGATGGCCGCCAGCGCGCGCCAGCTGAATGCCGGGGCTTGAAACGGGGGCAATCCGATCCACGGCGCACTCTCGACTCGCGCGATGCTCTGCGGGTCCAACACGCCGCATATCGCAGCGACCGCGCAGCCGACGATCACACCCACGAGAATCGGCACCATCTGAAGAAATCCTCGGAGGCGAATGGAAACCAGGGCGGCTGTCAGAAAAGTGACGGTGGCAATCATCACGCGGGCCCAATCCGAGGCAGCGTTGATCGCCAGGTCGTTGTTGACGGCGTCCGAGACGGCCGTACCGGCCAGATTCAAGCCAATGATCGCCACCACTGAGCCGGTCACGATAGGAGGCATCAAGCGGTCAATCCAACTCGGCCCCCAGCGCATTGTGGCCACAGCAGCCACAGCGTAAAGGACTGCAGCGCCCGCAACTCCGCACAAGGCGTACGGGATCCTTGAAGCATTGCCGCCGGTGATGGCCAGGATCGGGCCGATGAAGGCGAAACTCGAACCAAGATAGCTGGGGACCCTGAGACCGGTGATGAAGAGGAAAAGAAGGGTCCCGATACCAGAGAAAAAAAGAGTTACCCGCGGATCGAATCCCATCAGAATGGGCGCCAGCACGGTACCTCCAAACATCGCGATCACGTGCTGTATCCCCATCGGGATGAGCTTCACGAGCGGGAGTCTGTCTTCGGGATAATAGATACGGTGCGGGGACTTCCTCGGATATTCCTGTGTAACTTGCATGGTTATATCCCCTATTTCTCAGCTCCGCGGAAGGCGATTTTATTAGGAGCAAGACCGAGGTGCAAGATGACCGGCGCACAAGGCCTTCAACGTAACTCTGCTGAATGTGAAGGAAATGAGCGAGGAGTGCGGTTTGCGGGCGCAGGTTGGGAGCCTTGTGGGTCATACGAAAGTATTCTCCGACGCGGCGATGGTCAGGCGAAGCACCGCCGACTGAGGACCTCTCCGATTCTCAGACCCGCCGCACCGCACAATATGAAAATCATACAATGACAACACCCCTCAGCACGACGCCGGGAGCCGATCTACCTAGTCCATTCGGCTGGGGACGAGGGTCTCTCAACGACTCCTTCTGGTAAACCGGCTGGCTGCTCACTTTCCTCGCCGCCGGTGATCAGACGCAGGGACGATTCGCGCTAATCGATGCACTCGCCCGCAAGGACAATTGCCCGCCTCGCCACATCCACCGCAACGAGGACGAGAGCTTCTACATCCTTGAAGGCGAGATCACCGCGTGGATCGGCGATCAGACCATCCGCGGCACAGCCGGCACGCTGATCTTCAGTCCGCGCGGCGTCCCGCACTCCTTTGAGATCCATTCTGATGAGATCCATTCTGATCGGGTGCGCATGCCGATCCTGCTGACCCCGGCTGGGCTGGAAGGATACTTCAAACAGTTCTGCACGCCCGCGCCCGCGCTGATTCTGCCGCCCCCCTGCCGAAGTTCAATACGCGGACGTTACAAACCCAAATTCTGTGGTCGCTTTTATCTCCAACGCTCACGATAGCACTCAAGCCAAAAACGGGCTTGAGTGGTCTACCCATCGATTTGTGTCGAAGCACGCTGGTAAACTAGCGACCGCAATGAACACAACCGATCTCAACCACGAATGGATTCGGCTGTCTCCGGCCTGGATTAAGCAGGCCCGCACGCACACCATGCCATCTCGCGATGGCCTGCTCGATAAGCCGATGCTGGCCGCCTGCGGCGACGTTCGCGGGCTCAGCATCCTCGACAGCGGGTGCGGCGAGGGGCGCTTCTGCAGGATTCTCCTCGACCGCGGCTCGGAGCGTGTGCTCGGTGTTGACCTGTGCGAGCCGATGATCAACGCCGCGCGCGAGCTGCAATCCGGAAAAGACACATATCGCGTCGCGGACGCGGAGGACTTGAGCTTCCTTGACGATCACAGTTTCGATCTTGCCGTTTCTTATTTAAATCAGTGCGACCTGTGCGACTTCAAAGCCAACACGCGCGAAGTCTTCCGCGTGCTGAAGCCGGGCGGACGATTCGTGATTGCGAACGTGCATCCTATGCGCTCCGCAGTTGGCGAGTGGCACACCACCTGCGAAGGCGCGAAACAGCATGTCATTCTCGACCACTACTTCGATGAAAGCGAGCGCCACTGGAGGATGCTGGATTGCGACTTCACGAACTTCCATCGTACGCTTGCGACGTATGTGAACGGCTTTCGGAAATCCGGATTTCTAATTGACGACATCATCGAGCCGAGTGTGGATGCGGAAGGCCTGGCGCGTTTCCCGGAGCTTGCGGACGAATTGAGGGTGCCGAATTTCATTATTTTTGTGCTAGAGAAGCCATGAGTGAGAATTCTAAGTTCTGTCGCGCTTCAATCAATTGTGAATCTGCAGCACGCAGCATTGTGCGAATGCCTTTCATCGTATGTGATTCCATAAACGGTAGTGAGGTCCGTCGACTGTGCCGGCTTTCGCGGAACGAACGCCACTTTTTGATCCAATGCGCAACGATGCCCGTTTTAAAGACCCGCTCCGCCAGGTGGGTTTTTGATTGATTGGGTGGACCGAACTGAGTATCACACCTTAGATTATGATTATTAAATGACGCTTAATAACTGCAGTGGTAGCTGTTGAAACCAGGCGTTATCACAACTATGCGCTATTTGTTCGCCCGACAGCAGGGTCAACCAGTGATATAGCGGTTTTTCACCAGCTTGGCTCAGGTGTTCCGGTCAACCCGTTCGCAAAATCTGAACTGCTTTATTGATTGGACGGGCGGCGTTTCCTGGGCGAGGGCTTCTCCGGGATGTTGTCGTCAACAATGACTCTTTTCGGAGATCGGCCAGCCGAAGACACTAGCTGAGCATTTTTGCTCTCCATCGAAGCCGCGGTCTGCTGAATATAGGAAGACAACTCTTCCCTGAGCCGATTCATGTCGGAAAGGTCGTTGCTCAAAGCTGTCAGCTCAGTTTTACCTTCGCGCGAACCGGGTGGGAGCAGCGAATCCAGAGACTCGCAGACCACCGTCAAGTCTTTATACAGCTTAAAGGTCGTGGAGATGCTTCCACCAGAGGCTTGCGCATCGTGAATCAAATCGGGCACAGCAAATTGGAGATTGCGGCGCAACGCTGCTGTCATCTTGGCCTTCTGGGCTTTGTCTCCCCGCCAGAATGTGACCCGGTGGAGTCTCCCGCCCTGTTGCTGTAGGTTCGTCAGGTCCTGGCTTGTTGCCGGGGACGCGCGCATCAACTCAGCCAACGTTGTATTCAGGTCGCGTGCAACTGGAGAGGGTGAAGTCGAGACTGCGGCCGGTCTTGATTGTGCGAACAAGCCTATGCTGAAAACAAGGACGAAAACCATGACGAGAACACCCCAATACGCCCGGCGAGTAGTGGTTGTCATAAAGCAGACTCCTTCGTCCAACCGCCCAAGCATAGCCTGATTCCACGAGAGACAGGCTATTACCGACGTCTAATTGCCCAAATGTCAACGGGTATTGTCCGAATGGGCGGATTGGTTACTGGTCTTGCGGGCGGATGAAGTTGGACCTATCACGGCGACACCGGCATAGTGGAACCGCGTGGAAATGTGCGGATACAAACTCAAACCCCTGCCCAAGGCATTTTGAGTGCTATCGCGATTTAACAGTTACCCTCTAGCGGACTGCTGAAAAACACCCAGCTCATGTCCGGGCATCGCTTCAGCGGTGCCGTAAACGCCGCAAAATCAATGCGCCTTTAGGCGCTGCGGTTCAGCTAGGATCATGGGTAAGAACGCCCCGCACGAACCACTGTTGAAAGTCCAAACTCCCGCCGCTAGAATCCTCGGATGCGCGGAAACGATAAAGTTCTCAAGGATTTGAGCGAGTCACTTAAGGCGGAGCTCACTGCGATTAACCAGTACTTCCTCCATGCGAAGATGTGCGAGAACTGGAGCTACTCCCGGCTCGGAGCTTTCTACCGCAAGGAGTCCATCGAAGAAATGGTTCATGCGGAAAAGCTGATGGACCGAATTCTGTTCCTCGACGGATCCCCGAACATGACCGACATCGGGCCCATCAAGGTGGGGACCAACGTCAAGGCGCAATTCGAAAGCGACCTCGCGCTGGAGATGCACGCCGTGAAGCAACTGAATGACGCGATCAAGGTCGCCACCGAGGTCGGAGACAACGCATCCCGCGCGCTCTTCGAAGAGATCCTCGGCGACGAAGAAGAGCACGTCGATTATCTGGAAGGCCAGCTACACGCCATCGGCGAAATCGGTATCGAGAATTATCTTGCGCAACAGCTCCACAAGGGCGAAGAAGAAAAAGACTAGCAAGGTTGCTGAAAACCCACTCCTCTTCCACAGGTCAGTCGTGTTAGGACTGGAAGCATGCGAGGCGTGGATCATCAGCAGAGTCAGAGTCACTGGGCTGATGATGCAATCCGCTCCGAGTTAGAGTTGCAAATGATTCTATCCGATAAATGTCGTAAACAGGCGATTACACTCAGAACCCCATGGTAAATGCCAAACCAGCGAAAACGAAGACTCCTGCCATAAACGTGCTGACGATTTGCCAGCACGTTGTTCACCTCGGCACTTTGCGAAATTCATTCACCGCTAGCACCTCGCTAGTGTGATCGGGATGTTCTCGCTTGAGCCGTTCTTGGAGAGTCGCTACGTTGTCCTCAAGATTCGAGGGCCTGTAGCCGTACATTTCATAAGTACACTCGCAACCAGCGAACGGACATGGCACG
>DAIMDJ010000118.1:0-7712 GCA_036725905.1 Terriglobales bacterium | reverse complement strand
ATAGACGAATGGAAGTTAACATCCACGAAGCTAAAACTCTCCTTTCCCGTCTTTTAGAGAAGGTCGCTTTAGGCGAGGAGGTCATTATTGCAAAGGCGGGGCGGCCCGTGGCGAAGCTCGTGCCGATGAAGAACCCAGAGAAGAATCGCCCCTTAGGCACTGCCAAGGGCGACTTCGAAGTGCCGGATGATTTCGATGCTCCCCTCCCGAAGGAAATCGAGGAGAGCTTCTGGAAATGAGGGTTCTGCTCGACACCCACGCTTTTCTGTGGGCCATCACGGACAATCGCAAGTTGTCTTCCCGTGCCCGAGACGTGTTCACGTCCCCAAGCAATGAGCTCTTTCTGAGCGTTAGCAGCGTCTGGGAGATAATGCAGAAAGTGCAGATCGGGAAACTTCCGTTACCGAGCCCTGCGGGTGCCTATTTAACGGAGCATTTGGTTAAAACAAATGTTCAGGTACTTCCGATCCGGCTAAACCATGTTCTTCGTTTGGAGTTCCTTCCAATGCACCATCGCGATCCTTTCGACCGCATCTTGGTAGCCCAGAGCATCGAAGAGAAGCTACCAATTCTGACAGCAGATCCGCTACTAAGAAACTATTCGGTCACTCTAATCTGGTAGGGATTCAAGCTATAGTGGATGAGCCAGGAACTCATGACTTGCCTTCGATCCCAATTTCTTCCTGCTTCCTGGTCTTCACGCCCCAAGCCATCCGTGGAGTGTTATGCGTGATGCCAAACCGGCCGCGGGCGTCGAGCAAGATTATTCCGCCATGGCCGCTGACGCGTGACTCCAGATAATTGATCGCCTCTTTCGCAACCCATTCCGGCAAGCTGCCTGAGGCCACACGGTCCGCGGCCCATTTTGCCAGCACCAGCTTCATGATAGGTTCGCCCCATCCAGTGGTGGAAGCTGCCGCAGTACGGTTATCGGCGTAGCAGCCACAACCGATCAAAGACGAATCGCCCAGCCGCCCCGGCGCTTTGTTGAGCGTACCGCCGGTAGAAGTTGCAGCGGCGATGTTGCCATCGCGGTCAAGCGCAACCGCGCCAACGGTATCGTGCGAGATGGCAGGCGCAAACAAATCCTCGCTCTGTTCAATAGTTCGCGCCTGAAATTCACGCAGCCGCTCCACTTCGCGCGGGATTATCAAGTCTTCGTTCTTGCAGAGCGCGATTCCGTGCTCGGCGGCAAATCGTTCAGCGCCTTCGCCGACAAAATATACATGCGGGCTGTCACTGAGGATTTTGCGCGCGGCGCGAACCGGGTTCGCGATCCGTTCGACGCAGCCTACGCCTCCAGCGCGAAGCGTTGAGCCATCCATGATTAGAGCGTCAAGCTGAACCTTGCCATCGCGATTGAGGAAGCTCCCGCGGCCTGCGTCAAACGCTTGGTCGTCCTCCATGAGGACGACGGCTTCCTCCACCGCATCCAGCGCCGTCCCGCCATGGTCGAGCACACGCCAGCCAGCAGCGATTGCATTTCGAACCCCGTTCAAATGCGCTTGCACCATGTCATCAGGAATGGCCCATGCGCCGCCGTGTACGAGCAGAACCGGATCAGAAGACAAAGGGATTCCTCATGAACATTTCGCGCCTTGAGCAAACAGTCTAGCATTGCAATCTGGCATCATTCGCATGGGGGCAACCGTTCTTCGATTGCTTCCTTCATCAGGCCATTTCGAGTGGAATTGATCACTTGCAGAATTTCTGGCGGCGTAAGACTGTGGTGAGAACTAGCTTCAGGCGGCGTGAACGGTTGTGTCTAGCTCTCCCGCTTCCATCAACTGCGTTTGCCGCCAGGTGTGGACGGTGCGGTGGATCACTGTAATCGTGGACAGCACGGCGATTACCCAGAGCACCGGCGCCATTCGGTTGAACAGGGCCCCGATGATCACGAGCACCAACCGTTCTGGACGCTCCATGAATCCGACGCGGCAGGAGCCAATCAGTGATTCCGCGCGAGCTCGCGTGTAGCTCACCATGATTGCGCTGATCATCACGAATGCGGTCAGCAGTACGTAAGAGAAACGCTCTCCGCGAGCATAGAAGACGAGCAGTCCCAAGAACTGGGATGCATCGCTATAACGGTCTACGACGGAATCGAAGAAGCCGCCGAAGCGGGTGACTTTATTTCGCGCGCGAGCTACGCGGCCGTCTACCAGGTCAAAGAATCCCGATCCAATGATCACCAGCCCAGCATAGAAAAACATCCGTCGCTGGGTCTCTGCCGTCGCATAGCCGAAGAGAAACGCGGCAATGACATTGATCACCAGCCCCAGCGCCGTCAACACGTTAGGATTGATTCGCGTCAGAGCCAGCCAGCCGACAATGGCGTCCAGCAAGACTCCGCAGCCTCGTCCGAAGGCGCTAGTCCAAGTCACGATTCCACCGCCTCGTCATGAATGGTGGTGAGGCTGAGCACTTCCATCTCGCGTTTTCCGTTGGGAGTTACCACGACCGCAGAATCTCCCACTTTTTTATTAAGCAACGCCCGGCCTATTGGCGAAGTGGTCGAAATCTTCCCGGCATTCACGTCCGATTCTTCGCTGGTCACCAGCTTATATTCCATTTCTTCATTTTTAACATTGTCATACACGCGCACCGTGGATCCCAATCCGACCTTATCTTTCGGAATATTGTTCATGTTGATAAGGGAGAGATCGGCCAGCCGCCTGCCCAACTGCCGCAGCCGTGCCTTAACAAACTCCTGCCGCTGTTTGGCCATGTGATACTCAGCGTTTTCGCTGAGATCTCCCAGGGCGACGGCCTTCTTGAGCTCCTTGGGAAGCTCATGGCTCAACTCGTGTTCGAGAACGTTGATCTCATCTTGCAATTTCTTTTTGATGTGCTCAGGCATGCTGGAAAAATTATAAACCCTGGATTCGGGCGAAATAGGCCAAACCACGCCGGGATAGCACGACCGGGGCTCAGAGGCTTCAACGCCACGGGCTGATAACGAAATGCCTGTGTCTCTAGGACTTAGACGAACTCTTCTTTACCGTTGCCGTCACCGAGCCTTTCGCCAAGCGTGCCGAAATCTCATCCCCGACCTTGACCTGTGCCGCATTCTTGAGAAGGTTGCCACGGGAATCAAAAACCAGCGCATATCCCCGTTCTAGAATCGCGACCGGGGACAACGCTTGAAGCTGGCTCGCGAGCTGGTCCAGGCGCGACTGGCTGCGCAACAGACTGGTCCGCATCGCCGCGACCATGGTTCCAGCCTGTGCCTCAAGCTCTTTCCTGATACTCGCCAAGATTCGCTGCAAGTCATAGTGCCGCACCGCCGCCGAGGCTGATTCCGACCGACGCCGATTCCGTTCCAGAATCTGCCGCTCAGCCCGGTCCAATCGGTACTGCAAGTCGTCCAATTTCTGCTGGCGCTGGTTAATAGCATCCATCATCCGCGCAAAGGCGCCGTGCTGGGCTAATTCGGTGAGAACCTGCCGTCCCATCAGTAGGCGATAACGTATGGCACGAACCAGTCGCTGCTGGAGACCCTCCGCTTGCTCCTCAACTTCCTGCCGAGAACGGATCACTAGTTCAGCGGCAGCGGAAGGCGTCTCCGCACGCCGATCGGCGACGAAATCGATGATGGTGAAATCGGTTTCGTGGCCAACCGCCGAAATGATCGGGATCTCCGACGAAGCTACTGCGCGCGCCAGACCTTCATGATTGAATGCGGCAAGGTCTTCAGCGCTGCCGCCTCCACGCGCAACAATGATCACGTCAACGTTACGAGCTTTATTGAAGTAACGAACGCCAGCACTAACCTCGAGCGCCGCAGCCTCTCCCTGAACTTGCGCAGGAAAAATCAGAACGTTTGCTGAACCATGGCGCCGCCGCAAAATATTTAGAATATCCCGCAATGCAGCCGCTTGCGGTGAGCTCACTATCCCGATGCGGCTCGGCAAAACCGGAATCGCCTTCTTGCGTGACGAATCGAACAATCCTTCCGCTTCCAACTTGGCCTTGAGCTGTTCAAAAGCAACCTGCAGCGCGCCCGCCCCCTTAGGTTCGAGATACTCAGCAGAAATCTGCAACTCACCACGGTCTTCATAGATCGTCACGCGCCCGCGGAGAACAATCTGCATACCGTCGTCGGGGCGAAACCGTAGCAGCCGCGCTGAAGAGCGGAACATCACTGCTCGAATCTGCGCATTCTGATCCTTCAGCGTGAAATACAAATGTCCTGAGTCGTGCGCGCGAAAATTTGAAATCTCCCCTTCCACCCAGACGTCGCCATACTCGCGCTCAATGTGCGTGCGCACTGTAGAAACAAGGTCGCGCACCGTCCAAATGCGGCGCTCGAGTGGCCTGAAACTGAACCCAAGCTGATCAGAAGAGACCATGGTGTGGAGTTTAGCACCCAGCATCACGAGACAAAGTAGCGACCGGGAGCTGAAATCTGGGAGGATATGCTCGTGCGTCAGGATGGCCATCGGGTGGTCGAGGCGCGACGCTGTTCAGCAGTGAATCTAGCCGAAAAAAGGAGAGGGGAAAGCGCAAGGACTAGAAGCTATCAGCCATCTCATAAATAGCCCAGCAGCAGTCGCACACCGGGACGTACTTGTTCTTGAGGAACGCCCCGGCCCGTTCCGACCACTCGAGCAGGCTGCTTTCATGCAGTCACGACTGGCTTATCGCACGATTACTCGACTTTAATGAATACGGTGTGGTGATCGCATTGAGTCAAGCACGCTGTCAGCAAGAATCCCAGTGACAGTTAGTACGGCTCAATACGACTTCGGAGCCGCCGCCTCCTAACGAGGCGACGGCACCTGTCAGCACGGGAGAGACCTTAACCATCCTGACCTCACACTTTGCGGCTGATAATGCAGATGCAGTGTTCGACGAAACTGCCGTCAGCTAATTGATGCAGTACATCCACCATGGTGTTGTGACCACCGACAAAAGACTGATAAATCCCAGTCGCCTCCGGTATGTCTAGTTCGAAGGTTCCTACAATGTACGTCCCACCCTGCCCGTCGGGAACATTTTGAACATTGCTGCCCGTGAAAACCATCGCTATCGCGCCCCCTGGTAGGTCGTAGGCGGCTAAACTGCCAGCGAACTGCGTGTAAAAGTTTCCGATCGCTTTCTTCGTTTGGCCATTCCCATGTCTGATGACTTCCTCGGGAAGCCCGCTGACGGCGAAGATCTTTGTTGTGCTGTACGAACCATCACTGAGGTCCACCGTGGTCAGACCCAGGTCCGGGCCATGCACCACTGGTTTATAAGGCCCCTCCAACAGGATGGAGAAGGTGTCGGCAGGTAGCCCGCCTCGATCTAGCGGTGAAGGCCCAGCGGCCTGCACGGGCGCTGAAAGGAGCGTGACCAGCGCCCCGACGAGCAAAGGAGCGAGGATCAGGCTTTTGGTTTTCGTCAGGCGCAGACGCCCGATTGATTGGTTGAATAGTTTGATCATAGGGTCTGTCCTTAATTTAGAGTTCATTGTGTACTTCCTTTCATTGCATGTCGGGCTTGCTTTGCTTTATCAAAGCCTCGCCCGGCGTTTTGTTTTGTATCCTTGCAACTGCGGACCGTCGGCCTGCACCGACGAACGGGCCGCAAGACAATTCAGACCACAAAGCAGTAGTGTTGCGAGAGTGGGTTTAGCAGAGGAGAGAACAGAAGAGTTCCCGAAACGTGCGAGAGTCAGTCAACCGGCCTGCGTAAACCGACAAAATTCTGCGGACACTGATCCTCCGCGGCTGCGCAAATATTCTTGGCACAAACGCTGTGACCGACTGTCGATATTCCCATGAAGAAGCAGCCTTCTGAACCACCATCTCATTTGTTGGAGTGTTGGCTTCGTCGAACAGTGTGTCTGAAATATCTGCCTTCGGCACCATCACCGTTGCGACGGTGAAGAGAAGGTAAGCGGCCGCAAGTCGACCTGCCCTCGCATGGCGGAGGAACATAGACTTTATACCTCTAGTCGCTGAACGGAGCCTACGAAGGGGAAACGAGACTGGCCAGGAAGGAAGGTTCCCACATCGTGTGTGCAACATTGTGCCCAAAAGGAGCTATTGTCAAGGGGAATAAGTCTGCTTCATGGGCAACTTGGACTTCTTCGAACCGACTCGCACGGCGAATTTCTCTGAGGAAATGTTTCAACAGCCACAGCCATTTCACGGGATCTTCGTACGGATGCTACTGCTGGAGTGTTTATGAGATGGCTTGTAGCTCAATCTACCGTTTCAATCTTCCCACTAAATACAAAATGACCGAGAGCACCACACTCAAAAGGATCGATGTTGCCAGTGGAAAATAGAACGTCATGTTCTTGCCGCGATAAATAATGTCTCCTGGCAGACGCCCAAGCGGAAGGTTGGTCCGGCCGAACAACATCAAAATCAGACCGCCAACAACGAGGATCAACCCGGCAAAGAGCAAGAGTTTGCCTAACTCATTCATCGTAAACCAGCTTCCGGCGCCACTGGCCGGCGCCGCAGCCACTGTGAGAGCACCGTGCCGAACACCAGTAATGTCAGTAGCGAAATTGTGACCAATGAGATCACGCAATAGACGCACCACACTCCGAGGATGTCCTTCTCGATGTGCGCCAGGTAAAGCGAAAATCCCAACCCAAAGACTAGAGGCGCCAACAATAGGCGATAGGCACGTCGGAACGCCAGCACACCCATGAGGAGATATCCAGCAATTCCAATAACCGCCACCCGAACTTTGCCGACCATTGCGTAGGGGCTCTGGTTCACGATTCCGCAATCCCATTTTTCGTTAATGTCGCACGGCGCGAATCCTTCAGTGCGATAATGCTCCCGCAGCGCCAGCGACGAAACCACAATCCCTAACGTGCACAAAAGAAGAAGTACGTATTTCATTCCTGCCTCTTAACCTAAGACTACAACACCCAACCTTACCGGTCTCAACAGCTTTGCAGGATGCTAGAATCTCGCTTCATGACTCGCGTAGGCCGTCTTGCCGTTCTGCTTCTCGCTTTCACTCTGTTTGGCCAATCTGTTTCTGAAGTTGAAATCACCGCCGAGCCGCACCATCGTCTGGCGCTCGAAAATCAATATGTGCGCGTCTTCAAAGTAGATGTCCCGCCGCACGAGTCCACGCTCATGCATCGTCACCGTCATGACTATGTATTTGTGACTTTGGGAGCCTCGGAAGTTTCAAACGAAGTTGAAGGGAAGCCTGCGGCCATGCTCAAATTGCAGGACGGCGAGACCCGCTTTACTCCCGGCAACTTCGCCCACATCGCTCGCAATCTCGCCTCAACGCCCTTTCGCAATGTCACAATCGAGTTTCTGCAAGATAAGGCAGCCTCTCAGGCGAAGTGGGACCAAGAACGCGGCCTGAACGTTCTCACTGGCGGCACGCAGGAAATCTTGTTCGTTAAAGATGGCGTGCGGGTATCCGAAATCGAACTCCAGCCTGGGGGAGTTCTTCCGAAACATCGCCATACTGGCCCGCACTTGGTGGTCGCCATCAGCGATCTGGATCTGCGCAATGACGTAGAAGGCAAACCAGCGTCAAGCGCGGAACTCAAGTCCGGCGATATTAAATGGATAGCCGGCGGCTACACACACATGCTCACCAACGTGGGAAAGCAGCAAGCAAAATTCGTGACTTTGGAATTTCGCTGAACCGGGTCAGTGCAAGCAAGGAATATTCTTAAGGCCGAATGAATCAGAAGAATGAGATCCGCACCCGCTGCGAATGGGCGCGCAACGAGCTCT
>DAIMDJ010000117.1:0-7732 GCA_036725905.1 Terriglobales bacterium | reverse complement strand
TGAGACTTTCCGTAGTCCCGCCATCGATGTGACCGTAGTAGATGCTGTCGGTGCCGGTGACAGCTTCAATGCGGGATTCCTCTCGCAGTACGTTCGTGGTGCTGATCTGCCGGCCTGCCTCGCGGCTGGAAATCTGGCAGGAGCGTTTTCCGCAACCCGACCAGGTGGAACCGAAGCCTTTATCGATCGCCAGCACCGGGAGCAATTCTTCTGCCAGCCTGCATCTCAGGTGCTAAAGTAGCGCCCCGTCCCTCTGCGGATACCTACCAGAACTTCTCTCGCCCATCTGTGTTAAAAGTAGTAATCGTTCTTCTTGGCAGGTTGCGGGAAAACTCTCGTTCGTCTGATTGACATGAGTTTACTGGTGCCGCTAACGCCTTTACCTTTTGTCATTCCGAACCGCTTTAGCGGTGAGAGCCTGCCCTGAGCGAAGTCGAAGGGAATCTGCTCGCGAGTTTTTCGCAGCTTGTTAAGAGGTATCAGGGGGCTCCGGCTACACATTCATTATGAGACAACTATCTTTCGCATTCGGGCTTGTTATCCTCACGTTTTGCGTGGCCTGTGGGTCAGGAAGCAAGAGCCCGATCTTTGTTCCTAAAGGCAATTTTTCCAACGCCAGCCTCAGCGGGCAATATGTGTATCAAATATCTGGATTTGATTTTAGGAACAATGGTAACGGGCTGCCATATCGGGAAGCTGGCGTGTTTGTCGCCGATGGCAACGGCAACATTACCGGCGGAGCGGACGATTTTTCTGAGGGCAGCGCAGGCGTGTCGTCAACCTCGGCTTCTGGGGTCTACTCCATCAACAACGACGGCACGGGACAAGTTATTCTAAACGGCCTTACTCTTGACATCACGTTGGTAAGCTCGTCCAAGCTATACCTGATTGAAGAGGACTTCTCTCTTGACGCGGGGGGAACAGCGGACAAGCAGGACACATCCGCAACAGCTGCGCCTCCGAGCGGCACATTCGCCTTTCGCATGCACGTTGAGAATGCCTCCGTGCCGTCCGCAAGCGTGGGCGCGTTGACCATTACCACCGGCAGCGTAATCGGTAAAGAAGATCTACTCGCCCTCGGCGGAACGCTGAGCTCCCCGACGTTGAGCGGCGCCTTCAACGCTCCTGTGTCCTTCGGCCGCGGAACCGCAACCTTGAATGACGGTTCAACCAGTTTGCAGTTCTTCTACTACGTCGTAGGTTCAGGCAAGTTCTTACTTCTCTCGAAAGATGCCGGCGTAATAGGCACCGCTCAGGCGGAGGCGCAGTCGGGAACACCCTTCGCCACCACTTCGCTTTCCGGCAGTTATGCCTTCGGAAGCAAAGGGGACACGGCTATTTCCTTGGGCGGTGTGAATTCGGCAGGCCGCTTCAGCGCCAGCAATGGAACCATCAGTGCGGGCGTGCTCGACTCGGTGAAGGATGGCGCCACATCCAACATCAGTTTCAATGCGGGAACCTATACGGTTGACTCTACAACCGGTAGAGCCGACGTGACGTTGAATGCTTCCAGCAGTATTCACGAAATCTTCTACCTGGTCAGCTCCTCGCGCGCATTCTTTCTGATCGATGATTCCAGCAAAGTGGAAGACGGCACTCTTGACCTGCAGCAGTCCTCTTCATTCTCCAATGCAAGCTTAAATGGTCAATTTGCTTTCGTGATGGATGGATTCGACGCAACAACACTTAAGGACCGAGTCGGAACGCTGCAAGCAGATGGGAACGGCAGGCTGACCCTAAACGAGGTGGCGAACGCTGGAGGCGCAATCAGTGTTCCCGGGCCTCTCTCAGGAACATACTCAGTTTCGACTAACGGACGGACAACGGCATCTATCAGCAGTCTGTCGAGTAATCTGATTTTCTATTTGGTTTCGAGCAATGACGCTTATATCGTGCAAGCAGACTCGGGAACCGAAATCAGCGGAATAATAAGCAAGCAGCAGTAGCAAAGACAGTCCGACAAAAGCCTCGGGGGTCCCAGGTACTCGGTACTAGCTCACTTGCCAAACCGTGTCCAGCACTGTCCCATCTACCCATTTGACGACTGCAACCGGCCGGTTCCCTCGTTTCGGACGCGCTGGTTTGCCGCCGCAGATTTTTTCGACTTCGGTTTTTATGTCCTGAATCGGCCGGATCGGCAGGCTTGAGTCCTTCACGGCATCCAGCAAATCCTGCCGCCGTGGATTAATGGCGATCCCTCGCTCGGTAGCTACCACGTCAATCAATTCGCCCGGGCCAGTCAGCGTCGTTACCTCATCCACGATCACAGGAATGCGGTCGCGGAAGGATGGCAGAGCGAGAATCGTGCAACCCGCTTCCAGGCAGTTCTGCCACCCGCCGATTCCGTGCAACAGCCGCCCATCGGAGTGCGTGACCACGTTGGCGTTGAAATTTACGTCCACCTCGGTCGCACCCAGCACCGCGGCGTCAACCAGCGAGGCGAAATTTCCTTTGCCGTGATAGTTGTAAGACGTAAATGGCGAGGTCGCCACGTGGCGTGGATCAGCCGCGATGGATTTCACTCCATCGAGATCGAATGTCTGGCCATCGAGGATGTAATCTGTCAAGCCTTCCTGCAAAAGATCAACCAGGTATTTCGTCGATCCGCCGCGCACGAATCGCGCCTTCACGCCATCCTCTTTCATCATGCGCCGAAGATAATCCACAAATGCGAGCGCAATTCCGCCGGCGCCCGCTTGAAATGAAAATCCATTCCGCATGATTCCAGCCTCCCGCAGAAACCTCGCCACGAACTCTGCAATACGCAGGCGGTCGGGCGAGCGCGTAATCTGGGTTGTTCCGGAGACAATCTTTGCCGGATCGCCAATCGAATCCACTTCGACCACAAAATCCACGTTGTTGCCCTGAATCTGCCATGGAACGCAAGGGAACGGAACGAGATTGTCGGTCACAACGATCACGTGATCCGCGTACATTGAATCTGCCAGGGCAAAGCCGAGCGACCCGCAGGCCGACTTGCCGTGCGATCCATCTGCATTGCCGAACGGATCAGCCGTTGGCGCGGCGATCACCGCGATATCAATGTGCACTTCGCCATCTTGCACCGCCTGCCAGCGTCCGCCGTGTGACCGCAAAACACCCATGCCGCGCATCCTGCCCTGCGTGCAGTAATCGCCCAGTGGCCCATTCATTGAGCCTTCGATGTGATGGATTACGCCTCGTTCCATCAGCTCAATAGCGCTCTTCTGCGACGGAAACGACGCGCTGGGAAACCACATCAGATCTTTGACCCCAACTTTCGCCGCCGCTTCAAGTGCCATCAGGGCAACGCTATCGCCGTCGCGCAAATGGTGATGATTCGAAATCACCATACCGTCGTGCAACCCGCATTTACGCAGCGCAGTTTCGAGGTCAGGCACCCGTTTATCGCCGTCATCCGGATAGTCTCGGCTAGATCGAACCGGAGGGGCAGCCTTGCGTCCAATTGGTTGGTATTTGCCGATTCCCAAGTAAGGCGTCTTTGATTTGCCATTCACCACAGCAGGCACCATGCGCCCTGCCGCATTCTGCTCCAGTTCAATTTGCTCCTTCGTCGTAGGCATCAGCGGTGAAAATACGGAGAATATTTCTCCTTCTCCAGCGACTCACAGAACTCTTCAGCTCTTCGTCGTAAACGCCAGCGTCAGCAAAGTCTTCTGCTCGACTTCATGCGCTTTTGCCGATCCTGTTGACGGACTGGCACTGGCCGAGCGCTTGACCGAGAGGACTGCTCGTTCTCCCGAAATGTGGCGCAGGCGCGGTAGCATATAAAATAATGCGCCCATATTAGCAGGCTCTTCCTGGACCCATACGATGTCTCGCGCTGAAGCATGCTGTTGGATCGCATCTGCTAACTCTTGCTCCGGAAACGGATAGAGCTGTTCTAGGAACAGGATGGCGGTCGAATTATCTTTTCTTCTCTGCCGTTCCATCCGCAGCTCGTGCCCAATTTTTCCGGTGCAGATCAGAATGCGCCGGGCATCGCTTACTTCTGTATCCGGCAACACCGGCAAAAAGCGTCGATGCGTAAAATCCTCGATTGGCGAGTTCGCATCCGGATGCCGCAACATGCTTTTTGGCGTGAAGACCACAAGCGGCTTGCGCCACTGCCTCAACGCCTGCCGCCGAAGCAAATGGAAATACTGCGCAGCATTTGATGGCTGGCAAATCTGGAAATTATCGCGCGCCGCCAGTTGCAGGAAGCGCTCGATGCGCGCACTCGAGTGCTCCGGCCCCTGGCCTTCATAGCCGTGAGGCAGCAAAAGCACGAGGCCCGAGAGCAAGTTCCACTTATCTTCGCCAGCACTAATGAACTGATCGATCACCGCCTGGGCCACGTTGGCGAAATCCCCGAACTGTGCTTCCCACAAGACCAGCGTCTCGGGGTAGTCGCGGCTGTAGCCATATTCAAACCCGAGCGCGCCAGCCTCTGACAGCGGCGAATTGTAGATCTCGCAGCGGGCTTGCCCCTCAGATATGTTCTCCAGAGGCACATGCTCGTGCTCATTTTCAATGTCGACCAGCACCGAATGACGCTGATTAAATGTTCCGCGACGAGTATCCTGCCCGCTCAAACGAACTGGAACGCCGGCCTTCACCAGACTGGCAAAGGCCAGGGCCTCAGCCATTCCGTAATCGACGGCACGCTTCCCGGTTCCCATCTCTCCACGCTGTTCCAGCAGCTTCTTCACTTTGGGATGGATATGGAATTCTTCCGGATACGCAATCAGACGTTCTGTTAGCGCTCGCAACTCTTCGCCTGTTAATCCGGTATCCACTTCATACTGCGGTTTATAGCGGCCGCCTTTGAATTCATCCCAATATTTCGGCAGCTCGCGAAGGACCGGCTTCTTCGTTAGCGATGCAGCTTTTTGCTGTGCGGCCTCATACTCCGCGCGCACCTGCGCGACTCGCTCCTCAACCTTCTCCGCTCCAATGTCCTCGGCATAGACCTCCCATAGTGGCGGATGCTCTTTGATCGCCTTGTACAACAGCGGCTGGGTAACCGTAGGATCATCCACCTCGCTGTGCCCATGCCGCCTGTAGCCAATCAGATCAATCACTACATCGCTGCCAAACGCATAACGATATTCCAGGGCCATACGGCCAACACGGATAACCGCATCCACATCCTCAGCGTTGACGTGAAAGATTGGAATTGATTGCCGGCGAGCAAGCTGTGCGGAAAAGCGTGACGAGTGCTCTTCGTTGTAGAGCGTAGTAAAGCCGAGCAGATTGTTAGCGATGATGTGTACCGTCCCTCCGACGCTGTAGCCCTTCAAATCCGCTAAATTCAGCGTCTCGGCGGTAATGCCTTGTCCAGCAAAAGCAGCATCGCCGTGCACCAACAGCGGCAAATATTTCTTTAAGCCATCCTCTCCCGCACGGTCCTGCTTGGCACGTGTGCGGCCTACCGTGACCGGATCAACGGCCTCCAGGTGACTGGGATTTGAAACCAGATGAATGTGAACCCTAGCTCCGCTACGGGTTTCGTATTCGCCCGTCGCGCCCATGTGATATTTAACATCGCCGCTGCCGAGCACGCTGCGCGGGTCGACATCTTCGAATCCCGCAAAGACCTCCTCCGGACCGCGTTGCGCAACCTGAACAATCACATTCAGCCGTCCGCGATGGCTCATGCCCATTACGAGCTCCACTGCCCCGCGCTCGCTCGCCGCCTCGATGATCTCGTCTACCAGCGGGATCAAGGCTGCGATTCCTTCCAATGAATACCTCTTGCTGCCGAGATACCGCTTCTGCAAGACCTGCTCAAATAATTCAGCACGGATTAATTGATCGAGCACATGCTCCTGATCGACTTCTGGCTGCGACCCTTCCACGCGCTCCTGTATCCACCGGCGCCGCTCCAGATCGGCGATGTGGGCAAACTCGACGCCAACGGTGCCGGCATAGATACGCCGGGCTTCACGCACAAATTCGCCGTCAACCTGCAGTTCTGGATGCGGCTCAGGCTGCAAGAATCCGAGCGGATCAAGATCGGCTTCCAGGTATCCCCAGCGCCGGAACGCATCGAAGACACGTTCGCGTTCAGCATTCGAAGAGCTGCTTAAATCGCGCACAGCTTCGGCCGCGGTTTTGGTCAAAGTGGCCATAAATTCAGTTACTAGCATAAAGGATGAGGCTGTTTGCCTGCTGGATTCGAGCCGCTTACTTTGCCGCGACCTTGGTCTTAAGCAGAGCGGTACCTTAGCACTGGCGTCTCGACATGTGTGACAGGCGACTCGCTCGGATCCCGGACCTCCGCTCCACGAACACTTCCCGATTTGCCTGATTCCCCATTTGATACCAACGCCTCTGCCCGTTGCACCAAGTTAGCTTTCACCCGCCGATGCTCTGTCGCTGCACCTCCGATGTAGCAGATAGGCCAGAGAGCAGACATGAATCGTGCCCAGGACCCAGACCTCAGCGCTGCCCAGATGCAGCTACTGTGGGTGGGAAACAACGAGAAAGAATTCGCTTACCTTCGCGATGTATTAACCCGCTCAGGCGAGGGAAGGCTGGGGCTGGACCGCGTTCGCTCTCCGGAGGAAGCTCTCCAGCGCCTCAACCAAACTACCTACGACCTCCTTCTCTGTGATTACAAACCCGGCGATGGTATGGCCTTGCGCCTCCTGCATGAAATTCGTAAGGAAGGCCCGCGCGCCCCGGTCATTTTCCTTAGCGATCATGTCGATCAGATTGCGATAGATGCAGCCATCAAAGCGGGCGCATCGGACTGCCTGCAAACTTCTAATCTGAATGAATCCTCTATTGCTCGCGCCATCCGTTATGCCATTGACGTCTATTGCAAGGAACGCCAACGGCAAAAAGCAGAAGATACGGTGCGCAAGCTCTGGCGCGCGGTAGAGCAATCCGCCGATCTGGTGATAATCACTGATCGCGGTGGCGTGATTGAATATGTAAATCCCGCGTTTGAAGCCCTAACCGGATATTCGCGCGAAGAATCCGTCGGAAGAACACCACGTATTCTCAAGTCCGATCAACAGACGGCCAACCTCTATCAAGAATTATGGGAAACCATTCTCGCCGGCAATGTGTTTCGCGGCGTGCTGGTCAACCGCAAGAAGAACGGGCAAATATTCTATGCAGAGAAGACCATCACGCCTTTGCGCGACGCAGACGGTGCGATCACCCATTTCATTTCCAACGACCGCGACATAACCGAGCGGCGCCGCCTGGAATCGCAGCTCCAGCAAGCACAAAAAATGGACGCCATAGGCCGGCTTGCTGGCGGAGTAGCGCATGATTTCAACAATCTTCTGATGGTCATTAGCGCGTACGCTGAATTGATGCTGGATTCGTTGGGCAGCGAACATCCTCTTCGCCGTAATGTTCAGGAAATCATGACAGCATCGCGCCGGGCTGCGGATCTCACCCGGCAATTGCTCGCCTTTGGCCGCAAGCAGATGCAATCTCTGCAGCTTCTGGACTTGAATCGGGTGATTCGCGAAATAAATGAAATGCTGCCCCGGCTTATTGGCGAGGACATTCAGCTCATCTTCGCGCCCGGAAAGAACGTCGGGAAAGTTAAGGCGGATCCGGTGCAGATCGAGCAAATCGTCATGAACCTCGCGGCCAATGCGCGCGACGCCATGCCGAACGGCGGAAAGCTCACAATCGAGACCGCAGATGCCCACTTGGATGAATCCTATATTCAGCGTCACTCCATTGTCCCTCCGGGCGAGTACGTCCTACTGGCGGTAACGGACAC
>DAIMDJ010000116.1:5437-7788 GCA_036725905.1 Terriglobales bacterium | reverse complement strand
GTGGCTTGGAAAAAGTCCCCGCCGTTTCGCGAAAAGCGCGAAAGGATGGGCACCCACGCAGGATGCCGGCGCTACGAGGACCGCGAAGGCCCGCGCCGAGAAAGTCTAGGAACTTTCCCCAAACAACTGCACTTGCCGCGTGTCCGATGGCATGCCTCTGCGGCGGCGCCGGGTGGCTCCGATAACCGCGAGCACTGTCAGCGATTCCAGTGCCAGCCGCGGCACAAAAATTCGCTGCGTATTCGAGCGCAGGTCAGGCGGGTTGATCAAAAATCCTTCGCCGATTGTCAGTGAGAGATCGTTCGGCATCATGCCTTCGAGCACTTCGTTGTCTTTAAATTTCAAGCGCACCCACAGACCCTCGGTGCGGGGACGACTGGTGAAAGTCTTGCGCGTCAGCGACTCGGAGTCGCCGAATTCCCGGACAAAATAAACGCCCTTTATATCGCGCAGATCAATTGCCACCACATTCCCGGACATATTCAGAAGCTCCAGTTTGCCCTCGCGGATGTAATTGGCGGGCGCGACATAGCCGTTGATAGAATCCCGGTCCATCTTTCGGACCACGACTTTTTTGTGAGTAGAGGGCATTGGGCCGGGGCGCGAAAACGCCTGCCAGTTCTCGATTCTCGCATCTTTTTTGACGAAAAGCGGCTGGCTTCTATGTTCTTTGTAGCCAAATCGTAAACGTTGTGATATTTTCTGTAGCTTGCTGCGTCCCGTCTTAGAAAGTCTAAGTCTACTGATTAGAGTCACTTACATCAGAGTGGCAGAGGCCTTTTGTCCCCAGGGCATACCCCTGTGGAAAACTAGCACCTAAAGTGCATTTGCGCGTTCTGTAAGCAGCGCGCTGGCAAGACTCGCAAGACATGGCCGATTACATCTACACCATGGAAATTAGGCTGACGCCGGATCAGCAGCGCGGCGTTACCCTGGTTCAGGACATCGCCCGCGATGCGGGCATGAACGTATACCTCACCGGGGGCGCGGTTCGGGACATCATCAGCGGATTTCCCATCCGCGATCTCGATTTCACCGTTCAGGGAAATCCCGCCAAGCTGCAAAAAGACCTGGAGCGAGCTGGTGTGGTTATTGGCGGCGGCGATGACGACTCAAAGGTTTTGTACATTGGGCTGCCAGGAAACGTGCGCGCCGAAATCAGCATGGCCCGCACCGAGCGCTACGAAAAAGTAGGGAAGCCGCCGATCGTTTCGCCCGCCACCATCATTGAGGACCTTCGTCGCCGTGACTTCACAGTTAATGCGATGGCGTTGTCGCTGAATCCGGGTTCACGCGGCCTGCTGATGGACCCGTTCAATGGAGCGGCAGATATTGAAGCCAAAGTGCTCCGCGTTCTGCACAATTACGCATTTGTGGAAGATCCATCGCGGCTCATTCGGGCATCCCGCTTCGCGGCGCGCTTTCACTGGCCACTGGAAGAACGCACGCAACAGCGGTTCGATTCGGCGCGAGAAAACAATTACATCGAATACATCACAGATAAAGCAATCGGGTATGAAATCGAGCAGTTGGCGTACGAAGAGGATCCGCTGCATATCCTGCGCGTGCTGGAAAAAGAAAATTGGCTGAAGGTGCTGCATCCGCACTGGACCACAGCCAAAGTTGATACCACCGGCCTGGCGCAGCTTTTGAAGACACGCCAGCAGATGAACGAATTGGGTTATGCCCCCGATCCGGCGTCGGCGGTGATGCATTTCTTGACCGCCCGTCTCAATTCAAAAGACATCAGCGACATGCAGAAGCTGATTCCGCGCCGGGATTTGGTTACCGCATGGCGCGACCTCGAGGATCACGCGAAAGGCTTGGCCAAGCGGCTCACCAGCAAAGAGGCGGCAACGCCGTCGCGAACCTGGAAGCTGCTTTCCGAAGCGCGTCCGGAGATGACTTTGTTTCTCGCGGTGACGGCCCGGCAGCAGGCTGTTGTACAGAAGATCAAAAATTTCTTTACCAAGTGGCGGCAGGTTCAGCAGAAGATTCCGTTGCCGGAGATGACCGAGCTGCGCATCACGCCACAGATGCCCGAATATCCCAAAATTGCGAATGATGTTTTCATGCTGCTCTTGGATGGGAGGCTGCGCTCGCGGACAGAGACGCTGAAATTCTTAAAGCCACTGGCGCCGCCACCGCCTCCGCCACCGCCGCCTCCGCCGCCAAAACGCGGGCGTGCCGCTAAAGCCGCAGCATTAGCGCAGAGAGCTGCTGGACCGCTGCCTTCTTTGCCCGCCAAGAAAAAGGGAAAAGGCGTAGCTGCTGCTCCAAACCCGCCGCCACCTCCAGCGCAAATTGCAAAGCCGGAGCCAGAAAAGCCGAAACATCCGGCTAAGGCTCCA
>DAIMDJ010000116.1:0-5337 GCA_036725905.1 Terriglobales bacterium | reverse complement strand
GTGCCCGTTTCAAGGGCACAAATGCGGGGAGCGAGTCGCGGCTCTGTGTCCGTGGGCCGTCCGGGGTTCGCCGCACGCGGCCCAGCAGTAGCCAGCCGCGGTCAAGTCTTCGTCGGATCGGTTAATCGAGGTGTTCGCTTTCGTACTGGATTCGGGTCTCCGGTCTTCTTCCATCGGCGCTTCCACCATCATCTGTTCTTTGCGGGCATTCCATGGGGCTTCTACGGAGGATATCCGGGCTGGTACTACGCCGATTACGCGTATTCACCGGATATGTATTCATCTTCATCAATGGAATCCTCGGAGTATTCAGCCCTCTACCAGCAGAACCAGGAACTCGCGCGAGAGCTCGACCGCTTGAGCGATGAAGTAGAGCGTCTGAGAGACGATCAGCAGTCCCGCTATGCGCCTCCCGCTCCCAAGCCGCAGGCGCAGTCCAAGCCCGAGCCGCATGAACCGACCGTGCTTGTGTTTCGCGACAAACATACGCAGGAAGTCGAGAATTATGCCATCGTCGGCCAGACGCTCTGGATTTTCAATGAGCAGCGCGCCACGAGGGTGCCGTTAACTTCGCTCGACGTCGATGCCACGGCCAAAGCAAACGAGGAGCGTGGGCTGGAGTTCCGCGTCCCGCAGTAGGCTCTCTTCGTTTTCCACCGCTGTGCATAACTTCGCCGCTTCGCTCAGTGTGCTTCCCCGTTAGAATGGCGCCAACGTAAAATAATCAAGAGCCCATGTCCCAATTCGTCCACCTCCATCTTCACACCGACTACTCAATGCTTGACGGTGCTTGCGATGTGGAGAAGCTCGTCCACCGCGTGAAAGAGCTCGGCATGCCCGCCGTGGCCATGACCGATCACGGCAATATTTTTGGCGCGGTGCATTTTGTGAACGCCGCGCACAAGGCCGGAGTTAAGCCAATCGTCGGTTGCGAACTTTACGTCTGCAAGAAAGAAGACCACAACATTGAGCGCACGCCGCCCGAAGGCGACACTTACAACCACCTGCTGGTGCTCGCGGAGAACGAAGAGGGCTATCGCAATCTCACAAAGATCACTTCGGAAGCCTCGCTGCGTGGCTTCTACTACAAGCCGCGTGTGAGCAAGAAATTTCTCGCCGAGCACTCAAAAGGATTAGTTGGGCTCTCCGGCTGTTTGAAAGGTGAGGTGGCCGAGCGCTTGATGGAAGACAACTACGAAGCCGCCCGTGAAGCCGCCGCGACTTACCGTGACATCTTTGGGAAAGAAAATTTCTTTTTGGAGATTCAGGACCAAGGCCTGGAAAGGGAACACCACATTCATCCTGGACTGTTTCGGCTGGAAAAAGATTTGGGCTTGCCGTTGGTAGCGACGAACGACAGTCATTATCTGTGCGAAGACGACGCGCACGCGCAAGACGTGATGGTCTGTATTCAGACCGGCAAGAGCATTCAAGAGCCGAACCGAATGAAGTTCGAGGGTACCGGCTTCTATGTCAAGAGTCACGACGAGATGTACCGAGTCTTCAAAGACTCGCCTGACGTGCTCTCGCGCACCCTCGCTATCGCCGAGCGCTGCAGTATGCGGCTGGAGAAAGTTAAAAATCCCTTCCCGCATTTTGACGTGCCTGACGGCTATACGCTCGACAGCTACTTCGAGCACGTCACGCGCGAGGGCTTCGCGCGGCGGCTGGAAGCACTGCGGGAACTAGAGCAGGCCAGCCGCCTGAAGCATAGTCTGGCTGAATATGAGCAGCGTTTGGCGCGGGAGCTGGGGATCATCCAGCAGATGAAGTTTTCTGGATATTTCCTGATCGTTTGGGACTTTATCCGCTACGCGAAAGAGCACAATATCCCCGTCGGTCCAGGCCGCGGCTCCGCAGCAGGCTCGCTGGTTTCATACTCGCTCGGGATCACCGATCTTGATCCGCTGCAGCACGAATTGCTATTCGAGCGCTTCCTGAATCCCGAGCGCATCTCCATGCCGGACATTGACATTGATTTCTGCATGAACCGGCGTGGCGAAGTCATCGATTACGTCACGCGCAAATATGGCCGGGAGAATGTGGCGCAGATCATCACGTTCGGCACCATGGCCGCCAAGGCCGCTATCAAAGATGTCGGCCGGGCAATGGACATTCCCTATAGCGACGTTGATCGTATCGCCAAGATGGTGCCGAACCAGCTCAACATAAAGCTCGATCGGGCCATTAAGGATTCTCCTGCTCTACAGCAAGCGTACGAAAGCGACAGCCAGATCCGGCAGTTGCTGGATACCGCGCGCAAGCTGGAAGGCCTGGTCCGCAACGCCGGCGTGCATGCCGCGGGAGTAGTCATTTCGCCTCGTCCGCTGACCGAGCTGGTCCCCCTGCACAAGACCAAAAACGATGAAATCGTAACTGCGTTCGATATGGTCGCCATCGAGAAGATGGGCCTGCTGAAGATGGACTTTCTCGGGCTTACCACGCTCACCATTCTCGATGACACGCTGAAACTCATAGCACAGACACGTGGCGAGCACATCACACTCGAGGGCATTCTCCTGGATGATCAGGAAACGTATGAAAAAGTCTTCCACAGCGGCCTGACTTCGGGCGTTTTCCAGTTTGAATCGCACGGCATGCGTGACGTGCTGCGCCGATATAGGCCGAACTCGATCGAAGATCTTACGGCTCTAAATGCGCTCTACCGGCCGGGGCCGATTCAGGGCGGCATGATTGATGACTTCATCGATCGCAAGCACGGACGCAAGCGAATTGAATATGAGCTTCCGGAATTGCAAGAAATCTTGCAGGAGACGCTGGGCGTAATCGTCTATCAAGAACAGGTCATGCAGATCGCTAATCGCCTTGCTGGATATTCGCTCGGTGAAGCCGACTTGCTGCGCCGCGCGATGGGCAAGAAGATCGCCGAAGAGATGGCCGCTCAGCGCGAACGCTTTGTGACCGGCGCCGTGAAGAACGGCTACCCGCCAAAGAAGATCGAAAAGATTTTCGATCTCATGGCGCAGTTCGCCGGGTACGGCTTCAATAAATCGCATTCCGCCGCATACGCCCTGCTCGCTTACCACACCGCATATCTGAAAACGCATTACCCTGTGGAATTCATGGCGGCGTTGCTCACGTCGGTGACGGGGAGCACTGACGATGTCGTGAAATACATCAACGAATGCCGTGAAATGGGAATTGCGGTTGAGCCGCCGGATATCAATGTCTCCGACGCGAACTTCACTCCTCATGGGAGCGCTATTCGCTTCGGGCTGGCAGCAGTGAAGAACGTCGGCGGCAACGCGATCGAATCCATTGTCGCAGCCAGAAGGAATTTAGGAAAATTCGAGTCTATTTTCGCGTTTTGCGAGAAGGTGGACCTGCGCCTGCTCAACAAGCGTGTGCTCGAATCGCTGATCAAAAGCGGCGCTATGGACGCGCTCGGCCGCCGTGCCCAGCTTATGGCCGTGCTTGACAAAGCCATCGAGCGCGCGCAGAAGACCCAACGCGATGCAGAATCCGGCCAGCATGGATTGTTTGGCGTCTTTCAAGAGGAAGAGGTTCAAAATCACATAGATCGGCTCCCCGAAACGCCAGACTGGGACGAGCACCAGCGCCTGGCTGCCGAGAAAGAGATCCTTGGATTCTTCATCACTGGTCATCCGTTGGAGAAATACCGCGAGAAGCTGGAAGACCTACGCGCCCTTAACACCCAAGAAATTTCGGCGATCAAGTCCTCCACCGGCAAGGACGAAAACATCACCGCCGCCGGGATGATTACCAATCTTCGCGTGCTGAAATCGAAGAAGGGAGATTTTTACGCTCAGGCCAGTCTTGAGGACATGGCGGGCTCGATTGATATGTTGGTCTTTCCCGAGGCCTATCGCAAGCTGCAAGAAAAAGTGAAGCTGCAAGTTCCCGTGCTGATTCGCGGCGGCGTGCGGATTGAAGAAGGCGCTAATCCCAAGCTGACCGTCAACGACATTCTTCCTCTTGAAGAAGCCAAAGTGCCGCTTCCGAAATCTCTGCGTATCCGTATCCAAGTGGAGAACGCAGAGGATGTCACGGTTGACCAACTGCATTCTCTTTGCCGCGAGCGCAAAGGAGAAGCTAAAGTGTTGTTTGATGTGGAACGCCAGGGTGATTTCATGGTGGTCATGGAAGCGGAAGACTATAATGTTCAACCAGACCGCAACTTCATCGCGCGCGTCGAAGAGCTGTGCGGGCGCGGCGCGGTGCGCATCATTGACTGAAATCTGCGGCGGATGAGAGTTTCAATTCACAGGGGTCTGAGTGGGCAGGCGGCGGCAGCGCCAGCTATGGGCAATGCCATGCTGGTGGTGACGGGCGCGGAGTTCCTTCTGTCTATGGTTGAAGCGCGCTGGGCCGCCAGGAATGGTGACGGTCGCAAGATGGATGCCGGTCATAAATCGCAGCAGGAGCTGCAAAAAATCGAGCAGCAGCTCAAGAAGGTCCAGTCGCTCGACGGACAAGACGAGAGCACACGCCGCGAGATTCAACTGCTTCAAGAACGCATTGAGCTCCTGCGCAAACAAATGTCCTCCCATTTCGGCGCCTGGGAAAAAACCGAACTGGCGCGGCACCCGCAGCGGCCGTATGCGCTCGACTACATCGAGCGCATTTTTTCCGATTGGAGCGAAATTCACGGCGATCGCGGCTACGCCGATGATGCTGCCATTCTCTGCGGCATGGCGCGTTTTCACGGCGACGAAGTGATGATCGTGGGCCATCAAAAGGCCCGCGACACCAAGCAGAAGGTTTACCGCAATTTTGGCATGCCGAATCCAGAAGGTTATCGTAAAGCCCTTCGGGCGATGAAAATCGCTGAGAAATTTGGCCGTCCGGTTATGACGTTTGTAGATACGCCAGGCGCATATCCAGGACTGGGGGCCGAAGAGCGCGGCCAGGCCGAAGCAATTGCGCGCAATCTCCGCGAAATGGCGCGACTGGAAATTCCGATTATTACGGTCATCACCGGTGAAGGCGGCAGCGGCGGAGCGCTGGCCATTGCGGTCGCCGATCGTGTGCTGATGATGGAAAATTCTATTTATTCAGTAATTTCGCCCGAAGGATGTGCCTCGATTATGTGGCGCGATTCGTCAAAGAAAGAGCTGGCGGCTCAGGCGTTACGCATCACGGCGAAAGATCTGACGGAAATGGGTTGTGTAGACGGCATTGTTCCCGAGCCCGCAGGCGGCGCACAGCTTGACCACGAGGCCGCCGCTGCGCTGCTCGATGCCTCGCTGCAAAAGCATCTGGCTGAACTGAAGAAGCAGCCGCTGAAAGAATTGGTCACCTCCCGATACAATAAATTCCGCAACATGGCGCAGTTCTTCCGTGTGGAAGCCTAGC
>DAIMDJ010000115.1:5305-7877 GCA_036725905.1 Terriglobales bacterium | reverse complement strand
TCCGTCTTTCACGTACACAAAAACGTTCGCCAGTTTGCCATTGTCGGCCACAATGGTCTCAGACATGTTATTGCCCTTGCAGGCCGGATCCTGGCTCATGTCTATCTTGGCGGGCTTGGGGACCGCCCCACCGTACGTTGCAGTGCCACTCACGGTCGCCGCGGTGGCGGGATCAATTGGAGTGGAGGCGGTTTTCGCCTCTTTTGCCGGCGAGGTGGCCTGCTCCTCACTGGTGTTCTCTTTCTTGCTACAACCTACGAGCAGTGCCAAGGCGAAAAGACAGAGCAGTCCGAGCATCGCTGCCCATTTTTTCGTATTCATGATGTCACCTTTCTTGTAAGTGTTATGCCCCATGCGAAAACCTTATATTTTACCGCGATCCGCCGCTGATTGAATCGGTGCGCGCGGCAGCTTGCTTCTGCTTGTTTCGCGACGGAGTAGATGCAGTGCTGCGTCCCATGGCTGCCGCAACCCGCCGTTGTTCTTCAGGCGTGAGCTGGAAGATGTAATCGGTCAGCAGCTTGCGATGATCTTTGTCGTAGCCCTGGAACGATGGCGGCGTAGGACCCGCAAAAACCCATTGGCCATTCTGCTGCTGCTTGAATAATCCAGATGGCATCGATGTTCCTGGGCTGATGTTTTGCGGATCGGTGATCCAGCGTTCCACCCAGTCGGGCTTCAGCCGCTCTTTGGCAAGCAGGAAGTTGGGCGCGGTCGCGATCTTGTCATGCTGCGGATCGCCAGTGGCGTGGCACTTCAGGCATGGCGCCGCAGTGGAGGAAAACAGGCTTCGCGCCATGTCGCTCTCTCTTGCAGTGAGAGTTGGCACCTGCTCCGGAACGTATGGCATCGGTTGCTGCGAAAGCGCCTGGAAGAAACGCACTAGCTTGCGCAGTTCGTTATCGGAGAATGAGAACGTCGGCATCCGCACAGCAAGATACGGACGCACGCCATTGCGGTTCGTGTCGGTTGCATTGAGAGCTGGATTTGAAAGGAAACGCCGTAGCCACTCGGGATCGACGCGCGCGCCCTCAGTCAGGAGCTTCGGTGGCAACTGTTCTTGCGCCTCCTGATACCGGGAAAGTCCCATCAGGATTGTCTTCTGCCCTGGAATGAACTGGTGACACCCCATGCAGTTGTACTTCTTGACGATCCACCAGCCTTCCTGAATATCGCGGCGTGAGTCAGGCGGTTTGTACTGATAGTTCGCGGGAAGGGAAGTCTCCTGGCTGCCGAGCAGAAACGTCGTCAGTGCGCGAATCTGATCCTTATCAAGATGCACATTCGGCATGCGCAGCTTTTCTTCTTCGACTTTCATCTTGCCTTTGTCATAAATGTTAGGCTCGGCAAGCTTGTGCTCGAAGAAGCCTTTGTGGTCGTACCAAGGGCTCTTCGCCGGCCCTTCAGGAAGGCGCTGCAAATCTTCTGGATCACTGATTGGCTCTTTGCCGCCGCGTTGTGCGGTCTCGGTGAACAGCGCAAAATCGAGCCGCTCGATTGGCTTGCTGCCTTCGACAGTCAAATCGGTTCCGATGCGTCCTTCATCTTCAAAGCCAGAAATCTCGTGACATCCCGCGCACCCGAAGTGGCGAATCCACTTTTTACCTTCATCCTTCAACTTGGGATCGTCCATGAATGCTGCTTCGGAATACGAGGACGGTTCCTGCTTCTTCTGGGTGATCAGGTAACTGGCGATGTCTTGCGCGTCTTCAATGCTCAAACGCAAGCTGGGCATTACCGTCATATTCTGAACTTGCAGTTCATGGCCATCGTTCGGGCACTGACTGTGCTGCAGATCGAATTGATAGGGAAGCCCCTTCTTCGCGTAATCCTCCGGGCCAATATCTTTCTTCTCATATGGACAATACGGGCGTGTGCGCTCGCGCACGTTATGGATCCAGCGGACAAGATAATCGTAATTCGCCTTTTCGCCAACACGAGTGAGATTCGCAGCGAACGTGCCACCCTCCATCTGTGACCCTTCTCCCATCGAGTGGCAGGCCAGGCAGCCGCGGGTTTCAAAAAGCTCCTTGCCATGCTCGGCGTTCCCAGATTTCTGCTTGGGCGGAGCATCCTTCAGTCCCGACTGCCAGATGTAAGCGGAAATCGCCTTGATCTGATCCTCGTTTAGCCGGAAGTTCGGCATCTTTGTAGTCGGGCGAAAATCAGTAGGCTTCTTCAGCCAGACAGGAATCCAGTTCTTGTTCAGCTTCAGCCGGACATCTTTCAAATTCGGGCCGATCTTCTTCATGTCCTGCATCAGGCTGTGCGACTGAAAATCGAGCTGCTGCAGGCGCCCATCGATTTTGCTATTTGCCACTCGCAAAGCGACTGCTTTGTCATTCAGCCGGTTGGCTTCTTCGTTGCTCTGTGCGGCGTCGGCCTGCTTCATCAAATCCGCAGCTTGCTTGGTATTGTCTTTCTTGTCGGTTTCGAGTTGCTTGAGCTGCTGGCTGATAGAGTTCAGGTCCTCGGGTTCTTTGTCATAGCCGTCGTAGCGATGACAACCGTTACAGCCTTTTTGGCGGAACAGATCCTTGCCCTCGTTGATCACCTCAAACTGAGTTTCATT
>DAIMDJ010000115.1:0-5205 GCA_036725905.1 Terriglobales bacterium | reverse complement strand
GTTTTCTTGCGCAGTCCGTCAATCTGCGTGGGCGTGAGATCGACCATGTGATCGGAGATGTATTGCGAGGCCTTTGTGCTGGCTTCAGTAACTGGCTTCAGCACATCACCAAGTTCAGCGCTCAGCTTTGTACGCTCGTCTTTGAGTGCGTTGTATCTTGCTTCGAGTTGCTGGAAGTTGTACTGCTCTCTATGGCCGTCCGGATACTCGACCGTGGATTTCTTCGCTTTGTATTTCGCAAGATCTTCCTGTTCGCTTTTCTTGTTCGATGCGCTGGTCCCGGTTTCGATTTCGTACGTCAGTGAGTTCGCATAGGCGCGGCGATCGGTAAAGACATTTTGAACAGCAAGTATTTTTGCGTTTAGATCCGTAATCTCCTTCTGCAATTCATCGCGATGCGGTTGCGCAGCCTTATAGGCCTGTTCGTATGCCTGCTCCAGTTGCTGGTAGTCGGAATTCTGCTCGACCTGCTTCTCCGATTGCGCAGACTTTGACTTCGCCGTCTTCAGGAACGCGATGTAGCGATCCTTCCACTCACTTTGGAACGCTTTCCAGGGGCGCTGCCCGAACGCCTCGTCCCACAATGCCCAGAACAGGGTCGCCATGAGGATAACCATGGCGACTACGTAATGAGCCGCGTAGGACTTCGTTACAATCGGGTCTTGCTCGGGGACAGGCTGCTCGGGCACCAGATCCTCCCAACTGATTTCCACTACTCACGTAGGCCCGGACGCCCTCGTCCGGGCGGGCGCGTGAGGGCACCCGCCCCTACGCGTTCATTGCCAGCTCACACATTGAACCAGGGTGTAATCCACACATACTTAATATGAAACAGGAGTCGCAACAACATCTTGATGGGTAAGGCCACCATGGTCAGCATAAAAAACTGCATGATGGAATACTGCAGCAGGCTCATCCGCTGATAATCTTTGGGGTTGTAGCGGCGGAACAGCGCGTGCATGATGAAGCCACCGATCACGTAATATCCGCCGACCACAATTGCGCCGAAGATTGCTTTCACCAGATTCGAACCGATCCCGAAGATATCCGGCAAATCGCGGTTCACTTCGTAAATCAAGCGATTGTGATCCCAGGTTTGTCCGGGCCAGAACCATTGCCATCCGGGACCGCGGATAAAAGTCCCGATGATAATCATCGAAACCCATAAAACGATGAATCCGAATAAAAAGGTGCCGATCGAGAACTTGCGCTGCTTCCACGTGTAATAACCGCAGCCCAGCGGATTGGTATCAATATAGGGAATCACCATCAGACCGATGATGATCAGCGTCGGCATCACCACGCCTGCGATCCACGGATCAAAGTAAACCAGCATCTCCTGCAAGCCCAGGAAGTACCATGGCGCTTTCGCAGGATTCATCGTCAGGTTTGGATTTGAAGGCTCTTCTAACGGAGCATAGAGCGTGATAGACCAGATCATCAAAACAATCGTGACAATGATGGCGGCGAGAAACTCAATGCGCAGAAGAAACGGCCAGACGTGGATTTCTTTTTGCCAGCCCGGGCGGAAGGGCCAGGTCTTGCGGTGGTGAGTCTTCGCCATCGCTGGACTGGTCTCAAGTTCGCCAATCAGTTGATCGTTTGCGTGCGCCTGCTTCCACGCGAGGTAAATGTAGAAGGCCAGCAGCGGAATCATGCCGACAATTGGCACATTGTCAGGCGCCGAAGCAATATCCCAAAGTTGTCGCCAATCCATAAGAGTTCTCCGCGACTCGCGTGGGGACGGGCGCCCTCGCCCGTCCGGTCGAGCGAAGCTCGACAGTTCTTAGCAGGCCTCCGCCGAGCTGCGCTCGGCCATGACAGCCGAAGGCGGCTGTCGCCACGTGTTACATTTACCTTCTCGGCTCTTTCACCTCTGACGCCAGCATCACTGGCGCCGGTCCGGAAATGCCACCATCTTTTCGCACACGCCAGAAGTGCACAATCATCAGAACTGACGCGACAATCGGAATACCAATGCAGTGCCAGATATATGACCGCAGCAGTGCGTTGGCGTCTACGATCGAGCCGCCCAACAATCCAAAACGAACGTCGTTGTATGGCGTCATGCCTAGCTGTTTTCCAAACGGTCCTTCATGGCCCAGGCCCGGCGTGGCACGCGCCATGTTCGTTCCCACAGTCACGGCCCAGAATCCGAGCTGATCGTCCGGCAACAGATATCCAGTGAACGAAAGCAGCAACGTGAACACCAGCAGCAGCACTCCGATATTCCAGTTGAACTCGCGAGGCTTCTTGTACGACCCAGTCAGGAACACACGGAACATGTGTAGCCATACGGCGATCACCATCAGGTGCGCGGCCCAGCGATGCATATTGCGCAGGAGCTTTCCGAAGGGAACGTCATGCTCGAGGTAGAGCACATCACGGAATGCCTGAACCTTGCTCGGATGGTAATAAAACATCAGCAGCACGCCGGTGAACGTGAGCACAATAAATAGATAGAACGTGATCCCGCCCATGCCCCAGGTGTAGCTGTAGCGCACGGCATCGCGATTGATCTTTGCCGGATGCAGATGCAGGAACACGTTCGATAGCACACCTAATGCCCGGTTGCGCGGAGTGTCATCATGCTTGTGGCGGAAGATTGAAGTGTAGACCTGGGTTTTTGTCGGATCTTTGAGCAAATCGATCTGCTCTTTCGCTTTGGCAGGCATGTCCGTTTTAAGCGACTGGACATCTTGCTTGACCCCCGCTTTGACGCGCTCAAGCAGGCCTACGCGATTTCCGTTCTTCCCGTTTCCGTTTTCTTCAGCCATTGCCATCCTCTTCTCAGCTCACGTAGCGGCGGGTGTCCTCACCCGCCGGGTCGAGCGAAGCTCGGCAGTTCCGCTATCCCGGCAGAAATGCGCCGTCATCGTTAAATTGGCTCGGCTGCCCCTTCGGCCACTGGTACAGCTTGGAGACATCCACCAGGATCTGGCCGTCAGGAGCCTCTTCCACATGGGCGCGATCCATCGGACGCGGTGCGGGCCCCTCAAAATTGACTCCCTCGCTGTCGTAGCCGCTACCATGACAGGGACACTTGAATTTGTTCTCGCTCGGTTTCCAGTCGGGGGTACAGCCCAGGTGTGTGCAGCGAGCGTAGATCACAAAGATGCGGTCGGGGGTGCGATCTACCCATATGCGGTACTTCTGCTGCCACTTGGTATCGACACCTAGCCCGTAATCGGCCTTATAGCCGATCTTGAAACTGGTGGCTGGTTCGAACAACGTTCGCGGCAGGAAGAAGCGGAAGAAGGCCAGAAACCAGGCGGTGAGGAAGGCTGCCACTGCCGTCCACGCAAACCGGCGGCGGCCCCGATTGATTTCGCTATCTTCAGGACCGACAGAGGCCACACCCCCAGCAGCGGCGGCTTTGGAAGTTCCAACCGCAGGGGTGCCAACGTATCTTGTCGACTCTCCTCCACGCGCGACCGAAGCAGCCGCCGACGCGGCCGCAGCAGCAGGACGAGCGGCTGGCGCGGCGGGCTTGGCAGCAGTGGACGGCGCTGGGGCAGCTGCGGCCTGCGGCGCAGGCTCGCCAAGCAGGGCAGTGACTTCAGCATCCGTCAGTGCGGGAAGCCCTTTTCGTCCGCGGCGCGCTTGTTCGGCGGCAATTGCCGACTTGCTCCATTTCTTTCCTTCGGCAACCCACTTGGCCACTTCTTCACTAATCACGCCGGAGGCCGGCGCAGAAGCAGAAGCGGCTGCGGGAGGAGCAGACTCCGCAGGCGCAGCCGGAACCGACGTAGCTACAGTCGTAGCAGTCGAACTTCCGCCGTCGCCGCGCTCCCATGGCATAGGCTCGCCGGCTTTCAGTGCTTCGATATCAGTATCACTGAGAAGGGGCAGACCCTTCCTCTGACGGTAAGCCTGCTCCATACCAATCACCGAATTGTTGAGCGCCTTCCGCGGCAGTGGCGGAAGATGCCCGAGAACGCCTTTGGATTCGTCTGCCATTCGTCTGTCACCTCTTGCATGAACCACGGACGCCTCGTCCGGGCTGGCGGGTGAGGGCACCCGCCCCTACGTGTTCATTGCCACTGCTAACGTAGGCCCGGACGCCCTCGTCCGGGCGGGCGGGTGAAGCGCCCTACGCGGCGATTCCATTCAGTCCGCTGCAACCAAGCGTTCCGCGTCCCTTACTTCTGCTCCGATCGCATTCATCACCAAATCCGCCAGCGCCGCAATGAAGGTCGGCGAATCGTTTAGACCGGCCATCATCTCAAAGCGCTCAATTCCCAGTGCAGCCGCCTGCTCGCGCGCCTGGTGGTCAATCTCTCCCAGAGTTTCCACGTGGTCCGAAACGAATGAGATCGGTACCACACACGCCTCTTTCACATTTTGCGCTGCCAAATCGCGCAGCGTGCTGCGCAATGAGGGCTGCAGCCATTTGCTGGCGCCCACTTTGCTTTGATAGCAAAGTCGATACGCGTTTCTCCATCCGCCGCGCTGCATCAGGAGTTCCACTGTTTCCTCGATCTGCTGCTGATAAGGATCGCCATTTTCGATAATCGCCAAGGGAACGCTATGCGCGCTAAAAATCAACTCAGGTTCGTCCGGCTCGTTAAACCGCGCGAGGGCCTCATTAATCTTTTCCATCACCGCTTCCAGATAAACTCCGTTCGTGTAGAAGTTCTCGATGCAATAGACAGGCACATCATCCTGAAACAGCCGCCGCCACTCATTCAGACTGCTGCCAGTCGTCGTGCTGGAGTATTGCGGATAAAGCGGAAGTAGAACCACTTCGTCGCACTCGGCACGGCGCAGATGGTCAATCGCCTCGGAAGTAAAAGGATGCCAGTAGCGCATTGCGACGAAACAGCGCGCATCCAACCCGAAACCATTCAACTTTAGCTGCAAAGCCCGGGCCTGCTGCTCGGTAAAGCGCCGGATCGGCGATCCTCCACCGATGGTTGAATAATGATGCTGAACTTTTTTGGCGCGTGTGGTGGAAATCAGCTTCGCCAGCGGCTTTCGTCCGATGCGGGCGAAGGGAAAATCAATGATATCGGGGTCACAGAAGAGATTAAAAAGGAAAGGTTCGATCGCTTCCAGCGTATCGGGCCCACCGAGCTGGAAGAGAACTACACCCACTCGCCGTATTGGCTTCACCATCCCCTAGGGTCCTTGGAGAAAAAAGATGTTACTCAAAATCGCGAGACTTCGTCAAACCCGGAAGCCAAGCTGAGATCCAGAAATCTG
>DAIMDJ010000114.1:0-7932 GCA_036725905.1 Terriglobales bacterium | reverse complement strand
CCTGCAACCCACGCACCGGCACAACCGGTCGCGCAGTCAGCGACAAAAGCTTCCGTTCCAGATCTGCCTGATTCAACCAGCTTGGAAGGCCTACGCCGCCTCGCGAAGCAAGGCGATACCGCGGCTCAGTTCGCGCTGGGCGCGCATTATGCAACTGGAGAAGAAGTCCAGCAAGACTACGCGGAAGCCGTTCGCTGGTTCACGATGGCAGCCCAACGCGGTCATGTCGTAGCCCAGGCGACACTTGGAGCGTATTACTGGGCGGGCAGAGGCGTTCCGCAGGACCTCACCAAGGCTTACTTCTGGTCCATTCTCGCTCAAGCTGGAGGCGACCAGGCCAGCAAGTATCGTGTCGCAGTCCTCACTTCGCGCATGTCCCGCAGCCAGGTCGTGGCCGCTCAGGAAGACGCCAATCAATGGCTGCAACAGCACCAGGTAACTCTCGGCAAACCATCTCCCGCCCGGCAATGAACCTTCTGGATATCCCTTTACAGGTTTACACTATAGATAACAGTTTTTCCGAGGTCCCTTTGTCCACCCTCCGCGACATCGTCCACGAGAACGTCCGCGAAGGCGAGTTGTACGAAAAGCTCGACCGCAATCGCGTGCGCTGCTTCGCCTGCGGACATTGCTGCCCGATTCCCGAGGGGCAGCCCGGCGTTTGCAAAGTCCGCTACAACAAGGGCGGCACCTTGTATGTACCCTGGGGCTATGTCGGCGGCATCCAGTGCGATCCCGTCGAGAAGAAGCCTTTCTTTCACGCTTATCCCGGCGCGCTGGCTTACAGCTTCGGAATGCTCGGCTGCGACCTGCACTGCGCCTACTGCCAGAATTGGGTCACATCACAAGCGCTACGTGATCCCAATGCCGTTTCGCCGCCGTTGCAGGCCTCACCTGAAGAACTGGTCAAGGACGCCTTTCGCCAAGGCGGCAAAGTTCTCGTCAGCACTTACAATGAACCCCTCATCACCGCCGAATGGGCGGTAGCCATCTTCAAACAAGCCAAGGCCGCTGGCCTGGTTACGGCGTTCGTTTCGAACGGCAATGGCACGCCGCAGGTGCTCGAATACATCCGCCCCTGGATTGATCTCTACAAAGTCGATCTCAAGAGCTTCGATGATCGCCATTACCACGAGCTTGGCGGCCGCATCGGACCGATCCTCGAAACCATTCGCAGCCTGCACAAAATGGGTTTCTGGCTGGAAATAGTTACTCTGCTCATCCCCGGATTTAATGATTCAGAGGACGAACTGCGTGGCTTGACTGATTTCCTCGCCAGCGTTTCCCCATTCATCCCGTGGCATGTGACCGCCTTCCACAAGGATTACAAAATGGACGACCCCGACAACACGCGCCCCGAAGATCTGCTTCGCGCCGCCGAAATCGGAAAGCTAGCAGGCCTGCGTTACATCTATGCCGGAAACCTGCCGGGCATGGTCGGCGATCTCGAAAACACCCGCTGCCACAATTGCGGCAAAATGCTGATCAAGCGCTACGGCTACTTCGTCGAGGACTATCGGCTCACCCCGGAGGGACACTGCCCGTCGTGCAACACGTCCATTCCTGGCCGGTGGGCACCAAAATTCGAGGGCCAAATCACCGACCATCCTTTCTCTCCGCATCGCCGCTCGCGTTTGGTTACAATCCTCAGCTAGCACTCGTTCCCAGACAGATGCGTAAATCAAGCAAAGCCCTGGCTGCGCTTTCTTTGTTGTTCTGTCTGGCCGCTTGTTCTCCGCGCGACTTCCTCACCCGCCGTCTGGCCATCGACCTCATCGCCGGCTCGGAGGCATTCAAGTCCCCACAGCAGTTCTGGCTGCGAACTGGAATCGTTTCCAACAAGGATTACCTCTCCCCGGACTACCTAGTGCTGCAGCGCCACGGGTGGATCACGGGAGCCAATGTCCCCTGCACCCCCAATCTCATTCCTCCGCCATGCTGGGACGTCGCTCTCACTCCTCTTGGCGTCGACACCCTCCGCGACCTGATCCCCAGCGATGCCGCCGGCCGGCAATATTTTGGTATTCCGGTGGCTCGCCGGCAACTTCTCGGCATCACCGGAATCAGCAAGAAGGACAACACAGCGGATGTTGATTTCCAATGGAAGTGGGCGCCACTGAATGAAGTTGGCGCAGCACTCTACGCCGGAGACGTGCAGTACAACTCGGCCGTCGTTTTCACGCATTACGACGATGGCTGGCGTGTAACCGAAGGCAATTCGCCAAAGAGCAGCCCAAGCCTAGACGACGCTTTAAAGAATGCGGTCCCGGCCCAGTAGCTCCAAAGTGGCGCCGGCGTCCCGCCGCTCCCATGCTGGCAGAAATCCTCAATCCATTAATCGCCACAATGAATTCCGCTCATTTGCCTTTGCTGTCCGGGTCCGTGTATATCTCGACCTCCACATGAAAACCCGATTCGTGGTTCAACTCGCTACCGTCCTATTCTTGTTGTTCGTACCTTCCGTCGTTCGCGCTGACACTCTCGACGATCTGGCTCGCGATTTTTGGGCTTGGCGCGCCGCCGAACAGCCGGTCTCATCCGATGACATTCCGCGCATCGAGCGCCCATCAGGATGGGTTCCCGATTGGTCGCCAGAAGCTGTGGCCCGCTACCACAAGCAATTGGACGAATACGAAACGCGCTGGCAGAAAATCGATGCATCCGCAGGGCCAATCCCCCGCCAGGTCGATTATCGGCTGATGGGGTCGGCGCTTTCTCGCGTGCGCTGGGAACTGGATCGCATCCGGAACTGGCAACGCGATCCCAGTTTTTACGTCCAGCAAACTGTGGGAGCATATCTCCAACTTCTGCTCCCGCCGCCGCCATTTGATTCCGCCCGAAGCAAGCAAATTGTCGCAACGCTCGCTTCGATTCCGCGCACGTTGGCCTCCGCCAACCAAAACCTCACGGAACCTGCAGCCCCGTTCGCCCGCATCGCGCTTTCGCAGTTGCAAGACATTCGGTCAAGGCTGCTGAAGTCCGTTGCCAGGTTAAAGCCTCTGCTCGATGCGGAATCATCACGCAATCTGGATTCGGTCTCCGAGCAGGCCGCCGTTGCCCTTGAGTCATATCGTGACTGGCTGACTCAACGCCTCGCTACTATGCGGACGGAAACCGCCATCGGTCGCGACAATTATGTTTTCTTTCTCAAGAATGTTGCGCTGCTTCCGTTCTCTCCCGAGCAGTTGCTCGAGATGGGCAAACAAGAATGGGCACGATCCGTCGCATCACAGGTCTATGAAGAGCACCGCAATGCAGGCATTCCCCAGCTCGGGTTATTCAAGAATGAGTCCGAGCAGATCGCTCAGGAGCAAAAAGACGAGTTGGCAGTTCGCCGTTACTTGCAGCTTAAAGACATTCTCAGCGTACCCGACTGGCTGCAGCATTATCGGTTTGCACCCACGCCCGCCTATCTCGCAGGATTTGCCGACATAACGGAGCTCGACGACTTCACCGGACCCAACCGGCTGAAAGAAAACTGCACGCGATATATTTCTGCGCCCAGCCTCAATCTCGGATATTTCGCTGCCACTATGGCGAAGGATCCACGCGGCATCATCGTGCATGAAGGCGTGCCCGGACATTACTTTCAATTAGCGCTTTCCTGGGCGAATCCCGATCCAATTCGCCGCCATTATTACGATTCCAGCGCCAACGAAGGCATCGGTTTCTACGCCGAAGAAATGCTGCTGCACGCGGGCCTGTTCGACGACAGCCCGCGCTCCCGCGAATTCATCTGGAACTTCATGCGGCTCCGGGCGCTTCGTGTTGAGGTGGACGTCAAACTTGCTGTGGGCGTGTTTTCACTCGATCAGGCCGCGGAGTATCTAAAGAACACAGTTCCGATGGATTCCGCCACTGCTCACGGCGAAGCCGCGATGTTCGCCACCACCCCCGGCCAGGCGATTTCTTATCAGATGGGCAAATTGCAGATTTACAAATTCCTCGCCGACGCCCACCGGCAAAAGGGAACTGCTTTCAATCTACGCGCCTTTCACGATTTCCTCTGGCAAAACGGAAACGTGCCTATGGCGCTGCAGCGCTGGGAATTTCTTGGTCTGAATGATGAAATGGAGAAGCATTAAATTACCCGACAGATTTTCTTTCGCGACCTCCGCGTGTTTCTCTTTGCGTTCTTTGCGGTTAAAGACCTTTGCGTCAGAGACCCGAAGTAGGCCACCGCAAACCAACCTGATCTTCACAAGAAACAAATGTTTCTTGTCTTCCAGATTGCAAGCGGCCTAAATGGGCTGATATAAAACTATCGCCCATGAAAACCCGATCCCTGGTCGTTTTGCTACTACTGCTCCCTGTTCTTTCCGCCCACGCTGCCGATAAACCCAGGCTCACGCTCGACGAATTCTTTAACTTCATCGGCTTCACCGACGTGAAAATCTCTCCTGATGGCCGCGCGATAGTCATTGGAACACTTCGTGCCGACTGGGACCAGAGTATCTTCCGCAAAGATCTCTGGCTCTATCGCGATGATGCCAACGGTAACGGAACTCTGACTCAGCTCACGCAATCGGGTCACGACGCCCAGCCGCAATGGTCCCCCGATGGCCGTTGGATTGCCTTTCTGTCAGAGCGGAAAACGGAGAAAAAAGAATCGGACAGCAACGCCAAAACTACTGAAGACACCGCCCACGTTTACCTGATCTCATCTTCCGGCGGCGAGGCGTTCCCGGTTACGCTGGGCGAAGAGGAAGTCCATGCTTTCTCCTGGTCCCCTGACTCACGCATTCTTTACTTCGCCATACGCGCGCCCTGGACCAAAGCACAGAAAGATGCCTACAAGAAAGAATGGAAGGACGTCTCTCAATATCGCGACGCCGAGCGCGGAGACACGATCTCCGGCATCGCCGTCGCCGACGCGCTCAGTAGAAATGCCAACGCCGTGAGCAAAGTCACTGACGACTCCAAGAACGAATCCGATCCCACTCCCGGCTCGCATGTTGTGGCGAGCACGCCCTGGCGCGTGGAACAGATCGTCACTTCGCCGGACGGCGGCAAACTTGCATTCGTCACCACTTCTGTTTCCGAACGCCAGGAAAAGGTAAGCGAATTTGAAATCTATGCGGTCGATTTGACAACCGCATCTCCCGACCGGCCGCCCCATCAGGTCACACACAACGAGGCCGTCGAAAACAATCTTCACTGGGCGTCAGACAATCGCCATATTTTTTTCACGGTTGAGGTCGGCGATGTCACAGGCCATTACCGCGATCTCCAGCCTCATCTTTACTGGGCAGACATCGACACTGGGGAAGTGCGGCAGTGGGCAAAGGATTTCCCCGGAGCCGTCGATCGCTACGATGTGGCAGGAAATCAAGTACTGGTAGCGGGAAAGTTGGGGACCGAAGTACCGCTCTATTCCTCGATCAAACCGTCCGATTCGCTGGCCAAGCTTAACGGGTGGTCAGGCACCTACGAACGCCTCTCCGCGGCTGAGCACTCGCCCCGCGTGGCTCTCGTTTATTCCTCGCTAGAAAAGCCCACGGAAGTTTATCTCGCCGAGAGCCCCGAAAAGCTGGAAGACGCCCGCCCGATCACCGCATTCAACAAGCTTTTTGCCGAGCGCGATCTCCCGCAAGGCAAGCCCTACAAATGGAAAGCCGACGATGGCACAACAGTTGAAGGCATGCTGATTTATCCGCCGGGAAAATTTGAAACCAAAAATCTGCCCATGTTCGTGCTGATCCACGGCGGCCCGGCCGACGCCGACGGCAACCACTTCGAAGCTGACTGGTATCAATGGGACCGCCTCGCGGCCACGCAAGGCTGGTTGGTCTTTGAGCCGAACTATCGCGGGTCAGCCGGCTACGGAGACACGTTCCTCACCGAAATCGTTCCCCAAATTGTCTCCCGCCCGGGAAAAGACATTCTGGAAGGTGTCGACGCGCTGGTGAAAGACGGGATCGCCGATCCAAAACAGCTTACTGTCGGCGGCTACAGCTACGGCGGCTACATGACCAACTGGCTCATCACCCAGACCACCCGATTCAAAGCCGCTGTCACCGGCGCGGGCGCGGTTGAGCACGTCGCGAACTGGGGCAACGACGACACGACTTTCGACGACGCTTATTTCCTCGGCGGCTTACCTTGGGTAGCACAGCAGCGATATCACGACGAAGCCGCCATCTACCAGATCAACAAAGTCCGCACCCCGACTCACATTGTCGGGGGCGCCAATGACATTCGCGTCGCCGTGGCCGAAGACTACTTGCTCGATCACGCGCTGCACAATTTGGGAGTGCCGAGCACGTTACTGATCTTTCCTGGCGAAGGACATTCCCTCTCCAAAAATCCCTGGCACGGAAAGATCAAAGTCCGCGAAGAACTTAAGTGGCTGGAGAAGTACGGCGGAAACCCATCGCGGTAGCCTGCAATATAGCTACCGCCAGCGATCCACCGCCTCCCACCACAATAATTTCATCCATTCATTGAAATTCGTCTTCGCCCACTCGCGATGCTGCCACCACTTCGCCCCAAACTCCCGCGGATCATGGGCGGCAGCCACGCTGAAATTGAATCGCGGAATCTCGTGCCGAAAAATGGCGACCGCCCGGCGTGTGTGGTAATCGGAGGTCACCAGCAACACATTTCTTCCGGCAACCTTCTCCAGGCAACGGCTGGCTTCCTGCGCCTCCGCTCTCGTTGACAGGCCGTAAATCGCGCACACCGTGATCGCATTCGCCTCGGGCAAGCTCTGCACATATTTCTCTGCCAGTTCCGGCAACGGCCAGCGATAAATCGTGGCCGCTGGCACATCCAGCACTAGCCGAGTACCGTAGCCTTGATCGAGCGATTCCAGCCCGCGTGCGGGTCGGCGGTCGGTCTCCCCCGCGAGAACTAGAATCACATCTGCTTTTTGAGGCTTGTCGACTACCAGAAAGCGGCCCGAACTCGCCACGAGCCATAGAACGAACAACCCTAGCAACCCGAAAGTAGGCCGTCGCCAGCGCCGCAGTCCTTCTCCTATGGTCTGGATGTGCATCCTTGTGTCAGTTTCTTCCTCTGCGGGAGTCCCCAAGACTACGCCAATCCTCGCCAACTCAAACAAAATAATAGAGAAGCTTTCACTACGCCGTGCTGGGAGATGGCAGCTCTCGTGCTAAAATCTGGGCGCAGCGCATTCTTCATCATGACTACACAATCCGCACCCGACACTTTATTCTCCGAACTCAAAAGCAAAATCGAACTCCACCAGGCGCCGGTGGCAGTAATCGGCCTCGGCTACGTGGGCTTGCCTTTGGCACTGCTTTACACAGAGCAGAAGTTCCCCGTTACCGGCTTCGATATCGACCAGCGTAAGGTCTCAACTCTAGCTCAGGGTGGCTCCTACATCTTCCGCATTCCTGCAACAGAGATTCAGGAGGCCCGCGCCAAAGGCTTTGAAGCTACCTCCGACTACGCCCGGCTCACCCAGATGGATGCCATTATCATCTGTGTCCCTACGCCGCTGAATGAGTATCACGAACCCGATCTCAGCTATATCACCAACACGGCGCAGGCGATTGCGCCGCATCTGAGGGCCGGACATTTGGTCATCCTCGAAAGCACCACGTATCCCGGAACCACTGAAGAAGTGATGATTCCCATCCTCGAAAAAGGCAACAAACAGGGCCTGAAAGCTGCCCGCAGCGGAGCTTCAACCGGCCAGGAATTTTTCGTCGCCTTTTCGCCCGAGCGTGAGGATCCTGGCAATCAGACCGTGGCGCGCCGCGACATCCCCAAAGTCATAGGAGGCCTCGATTCGCAAGCTTCCGATTTGGCCGCAGCTCTCTACGGTGCCATTTTCAACCGCGTGGTGCGGGTATCTTCTCCCGCTGCAGCGGAGATGACCAAGCTGCTCGAAAATATTTATCGTTGCGTGAATATCGCACTGGTCAACGAGCTCAAGCTGCTCTCCCTGCGGATGGGTCTCGACAT
>DAIMDJ010000113.1:4673-7938 GCA_036725905.1 Terriglobales bacterium | reverse complement strand
GACGTAATGAGGCCGCCGGCAAGCTCCACAAGCCCCGTCCCCAGCAGGTTGCGCACGCCTTCCACGTCGCTCATAATCCGGGACACCAGCGTGCCCGTCTTATTGGAATCATAAAATGCAACCGGAAGGCGCGAGATATGTACTTGAACTTTTTGCCGCAGCTCGGCAATCAAGCGTTGCGCTGCCTTCGACAGTAACTGCGTCAGCGAGAATGAAGTAATCCCCTGGATAATCGTTGCGCACAGAACCAGAATAACCAGCGGCCGCAGCCGCTCAGCGTGATGTTTGGCGATGACGGTGTCGATGAGGAATTTCGTCGAGTAGGGAAGCACCAGCCCCGAGACGCGGTTGATCGCCATCAATAAAAATCCCACCGCGAGCAAACCTCGGCGGGGCCGCATAAGCTCCCAAATTTCCGGGATGATCGTGCGGAGCCTCTCGACATTGAACCCAGCTTTCGGCGCGGATTTCGAAGGCGAATTCACCAGCTAGTTAGATTTTCTCCCCGGAGAAAGAGGTTCATTTATTAATCGCGACGGATCATCCGCTAAGGGAGCACGTCACGTGAACTGCACGCACTACTTAAGTGTTCGCTTTAGGAACTCGACCGTGCGCTTCCATGCATCGGCGGCGTCATCGGCACGGTAGCCATCTTTGTTGTTTGGATTCTCGAAAGCGTGACCCGCATCAGGATAGATAATGATTTCGACCTTCTTTCCCATCTGCTTCAGTTGCTGCTCGAATTTCTTCACGTCCTCGACGGGAATGCCACGGTCTTTTCCGCCGAAAATTCCCAGGATTGGAGCGTTAATCTTTTTCAATGACTCGGCGTCAACCGCGAGATGGCCATAGTTAATGACGTCCGCCGCGAGCGTGGGCTCTTGCAGGGCAACATCAAGTGAATAGCCGCCACCCATGCACCATCCGATGGAAGCGATGCGGTCTTTTTTCACGTTGGTTTGCGATTTGAGAAACTCGAACGCAGCGTGCAGATCACGTTTGGCGCGGTCTTCGGGAACGCCGCGCATAATCTCGTGCGCTTCATCCGGTGTGGTAGCGACTTTCCCCCGATAGAGATCGATCGCCAGCGCGACATACCCTTGGTCGGCTAGCTTTGAGGCTTGTTCTTTTACCCAATCGTTCAGGCCCCAATATTCGTGGATCACAATGATGCCGGGGAACGGACCTTTGCCCTCGGGTGCATAAAGCATGGCTTGGACAGTTTCATCGCCGCTTTTGTATGAGACTGATTTGCTGGTCGCGGCGAAGGAGGAGAGCGCTAAGCAAAGGATAAGAGCAAGAAGAGTCTTCATGATAAAACCTCGCAACTTGTAGTCGTTCAAGCAAGACGGGCGAGGACGCCCGCCCGACAGCCGGCGAGACGCCGGCGCTACTGTCATAACTCGAGCTCCATGTATAACGTACCCGGCATGGGATTCGGGCGATACGGCGCTATCTCCTTGAACCCAAGGCGACGGTACATGGCGACTGCGTCTTTCATCACTGGCTCGACGGTGTCGAGGCGCATTCGCCTATAGCCAATCCGGCGAGCTTCGCCGATGATATTTTCTGCCAGCAGGGGCCCCAGGCCTTTGCCCCGGAATTTAGGCCGAAGATACAGCCGCTTCATCTCGCAGATTTCGCCGTCCAGCTTGTGCAGAGCGACGCATCCTGCCAGCTCGCCTTCATATAGAGCGAGCATCAGCCGGCCATCGGGTGGCGCATAGTCGCCTGGAAGTCCGGCCAGTTCCTGATCGAAATTTTGGAAGCACAGGCTGAAGCCAAGCGAGCTGGCGTATTCGAGAAAAAGCTCGCGGACTTGCGCGATCTGTGCGGGCGTTTTTGCTGGCGCTATCGTCAGCCGCGGAATCGCGTGCGCTACCCCATGAGCATCCCCCCATTCACATTCAGTACATGACCCGTAATATAGGACGCTTCCTCGGAAGCAAGAAATGCTACCGCATTCGCCACATCCTCCGGAGCACCCACGCGCCCAAGCGGGATCAGTTTCACCGCCTCCTGCTTGAGATTTTCCGGCAACGCGGCAGTCATCGCAGTTTCGATGAATCCCGGAGCTACGGCGTTACAGGTTATGTTTCTCGAAGCAACTTCGCGGGCAATTGCCATGGTAAGGCCGATGAGTCCTGCTTTGGAAGAGGCATAGTTTGCCTGGCCGGTTTGGCCGATCTGACCAAAAATGGATGTAATGTTGATAATTCTTCCCCAGCGTTGGCGAAGCATCGCACTGATGACCTGCTGAGTGCACAGATATGCCGAAGTCAAATTGGTATTGATGACCGCATCCCAGTCGGCGCGTTTCATGCGCATGACGAGCTGGTCGCGGGTGATTCCAGCATTGTTGACCAGAATATCGATCTTGCCAAATTCAGCGATGACTGTTTTACAAGTATTCTTGATTTGCTCTTCATCGGCAACGTCCATCGGGAATGCAGCCGACTTGCCGCCAGTGCCGCTGATGTGACTCACCAGTTCTTTCAACTTTTCCTCATTCCGCGCGACCACGGCTACAGTCGCGCCACGCTCCGCCAATTTGAGAACGCAGGCCTTGCCAATTCCTTGCGACGCGCCGGTGACCAGCGCTACACGTCCTGAAAGGGACATGAAATTCTCCTTGCATCGGAAAGCCGGAATTATAACTGGACGGACGCGACTTCAGCATTTTCCTCGTCCTGAGGTATTTCGTCGCGGAACAAATAACGCAAAAGCGGGGGCGCAAGCAGCGTTGTAACTCCCGTCATGAATACCACGATGGCGTAGGTCGACTGAGTCACAATTCGGGATTGCAATCCGACAAGTGCCACGATAAGCGCGACTTCGCCGCGAGGCATCATGCCAATGCCCACACGAAACACCGTCGGCCAGCCTTCGTTCAGAACAGGCAGCCCACAGCCGATCACCTTAGAGATGATAGCCAGCAGTGAAATCATAATTGCCGCAACCAGCACGTCCCCGCTGAATAGCTGGATATTGAGCCGCGCGCCGATCGCGAAGAAAAAGTAGGGTGCCAGGAATTCGGTGATTCCTGCAACCCGAGGCAGCAGGTTCCACCGCGGAGCATAGTCGGCGAACATCAGCCCTGCGAAGAAGGCCCCTATGATAGCGGCAATCCCGATCTTTGCCGCCAGCCATGAGAGCAGCAGGCAAATGGCCAGAGCCACGATAAGCGATGCGTTCTGGGTGGATAGCCGCTCCATCTGCGGCTCAATGCGGCGCACCAGGCGCGGCGCGATGAAGATCATGAACA
>DAIMDJ010000113.1:0-4573 GCA_036725905.1 Terriglobales bacterium | reverse complement strand
ACGACTCCTGCGCCAGCAACTAACAGCGATTTGCGGCCTACGCTGATAAGATCGCGCGGGCTGGTTTCGAGACCCGCGCTGAAAAGAACGAAGATAGCGCCAATTTCGGCAACGGAATGAATCGTGTCGGTTGGGATAATCCAACCCAGCGCGTACGGTCCGAGACCGATACCGGCAAGAATTTCGCCCAGCACTGCGGGAAGGTTCAGGCGCTCGAATATTTCTCCGACTACCTTGGCACTTACAAAGATGGCAAAAAGCTCAAGCAGCAACTGTTCAGAACCCTGCGGCATATCAGGCGCAGCATATGGCAATGCAGGGTAGCTCGCAACAAAACTCGAGAGCTGCTGAAAAAGCTATCAGCACTCAGCTTTCTGCAGTCAGACATCGGCCAGAGCTCCATCCGCCTCGGCACGAGGCGCTGAGAGCTAGATGCTGATCTTCTGCAATCGCCAAATTAGCACGTCGAGCCTACGTGCAAAATGGAGCAAGGGAGGGGATTGCGGAAGAGTGATCCCTGCGGCTGAGGCCATGCTGTTGACTTCGATCTCTGCCTCGGCATCTTGCAATGGCCATTGCTGATGGTGGATCTCGGCGCGATACACTCTGCTGCTTCTGGTCGTGTAAAGACAGTAGCGCTCGGTCAGCCAGTTCTCGAGAGATCCTTTTTCATGAAGACGCGGTTCACTGATCGCGTGAAAACGTCCCCGGAATTCTGCTTTTCCGGACCGGCGGCGTGAATCGTAATTGATCCAACCGTCCCGCGCAACGACCGACATGCTGGCATAGAAATATGGAAGACAATAGAAACGCCGCGCTGCCCACACTGCCGGACGACTTGTGGCATCCAGACTGAAGAAGTAGACACCCGGCTTCCCGTTCAGCGTCACGTAGGTGCGTACGTTTAATTCCGGAAATCGCGAGAGTCCCGGCAACGGCGGCAAGCCGCGCGCATGAATATGACTCATGTGAAACGGCGCAATACCGACCCAGCAGCGGCCCTCGAAAGTATCGAGGGGCAGGTCGCGCGGAATAAGCCGCCGCAAGGCGCCAGTCTCAACGGGCCAGTGCGCGAAGAGCAGATCATGCCACGTCTGCGCCATCACCCACGGTCCGGAAGGAAGCGGCCATGGACGATGCGCAGCGTGCTTGAGTTCAGGGTGCAAGCGTCAATCTGCGATTTTCAATTGCCAACTGTTGATTAGAAAAACATTCGCCTATTTGACGGCGTTAACTTTCTTTCCCCTGCTCGACTGCTCCGTCCCCAACGTAATCGCAGACCAGCACTGTTAAATCATCCTCTTGTTTCGCCGCCCACTGCCGGACTGAAGACATGATCGAGTCCGCTGCCTCGGATGATGAAATGCGCTCAGCACTTCGCCCGCACTCATCTGAGGAGCGGCCGCGTACATGCGAGGGATACTAAACGATTTCCGGTCCGAACCGAAGCTTAGAGGCTTCGGTCAAAGCTAGGTCCTCCCTCATCGGGCAACTGGATAACAGACAGCGGAAAAAGTTCGTTCCTCGTGTCCTGTGGGAACGATGTACTTTGGCAAGGGCACGACTTCAAGCCGCCTCCCCAAAACCACTTATAAGACCACTTCCACAAAACTGGGAATGCGAAACTTGCTACACTATTCCCATCTATGGCAGATAACAGTCGTTCGCGCACCTGGCTTTGGATCATCATTGGCGGAGGAGCGTTTTTCCTCTTCGTGCTGGCAGTTTTCACGCTGGTGTATCTCACGCTGCACGCTGGCGGCGAGCGAGGCGCGCTTGGCGGCTTTGGCGACAAGATCGGTGTGGTCGATCTCGAAGGCGTCATTATCGATCCGAACACGGTCGTCCAGCAGCTCAAGAAATTCGGCGATGACGATTCCATCAAAGCGATCATTCTGCACGTAAATTCACCCGGCGGAGGTGTCGCTGCTTCCGAAGAAATCTACCGCGAAGTCAAGCGCATCCGCGACGAAAAGAAAAAACGAATTGTCTCTTCGATCCAGACGGTGGGTGCGAGCGGCGCATATTACGTTTCCTCGGCGACCAACAAAATCTACGCCGATAGCGGCAGCATTGTCGGTTCCATCGGAGTAATCGCGGAGTGGGTGAACTACGGCGACCTGCTGCACTGGGCCAAGCTGAAAGACATCACCATGAAAGCCGGCGAGTTCAAAGATACCGGCTCTCCCGTGCGCGACTTGACCCCAGTTGAGCGGGAATATCTGCAATCGCTTATCGACAACATGCACACCCAGTTCATCCGCGCCGTGGCAGACGGACGAAAAGCGAAGTTCGATGACATTAAAGCCATCGCCAACGGTAAAGTCTGGACCGGCGAGCAAGCGCTGGGTATGAAACTCATCGATCAGGTCGCCGACTTTGAAGCCGCCGTAGATGACACCGCTAAATCCGTCCACATCTCCGGAAAGCCGGTGCTGGTGCATCCGGAAAAAGACCGCAAGACTTTGCTCGATCTGCTCTTCGGTGATGTTTCCGAATGGCTCCCCAGCCGCGAGAAGCTGCTGGATCAGCACACCGGGTTTTACTATCTTTGGAAATAACTGCCCGATCGCAAACCCGTCGACGCCTCAGTGGCTGTAAATGCCACTTGCATAAAACCCCTGAAATTTGAGAAGGTTATGCAGTCCAAAAGGGCAGCCGAATGTCGTTAAATGGGGTTCATCGGCTTTTGGCCAACGACCGACCACTGACTAATAACAGTTTTGACGGAGGCGTATGACTAAAGCGGATCTGATCGATGAAGTCTCCCGGCTGGCAGAATTGACGCGCAAAGATAGCGAAGTGATTGTTGAGACGATTTTTGACAGCATCGTGCGCTCTCTGCGCGTAGGCGACAAGATCGAGATTCGCGGCTTCGGCAGTTTCCGCACGCGCCAGCGCAAGCCTCGCGTTGGACGCAACCCGAAGACAGGCGAGCGTGTGGAAGTGCCGGCGAAGAAAATCCCATTCTTCAAGCCGAGCAAGGAATTAAAAGATCTGGTGAACACAGGCGCTCCCCCAGCGCCAGCGCAGGCACAGGCACCGCCGCCCGCGCCACAGTAGAAGTGGGCTGAATCTGAGTTGCGGCTCCCAAAATCGAACCCGGGGATTTAAGTAGTTTTGAAATCTGCGCTATCCATGCAGGTACTGCGGGGCAAGCCAGGTCTTACTATTGTTACTTTTTTCAAGATAAAGCATCAGGTATAAGGGTAGATTCCAGTTCATGATTTATGAATCGCAATTTTCTTAATTTTCTATTTTTCTGGCTTTGCCTCGCGGGTATTGCCGTCGGCCAGAACTCGGTTCTGATTGCCTCCGGTCCTTCACCCGATAGCGGGCACGGATTCCTGATCCCCACGAGCGACAGTCTTATGGCAGCGCTCTTTGCTAATTCGGATCGCCGTCCATCTGCCTTCATTGCACCGGTAGAGTTGCCGCGCATGGCACCCGAGCTGGCGCTGGAGACTTATCAGCGCCGCAGTGCGCAACAGGCTGCCGCTTTAGCAGAGTACTCTTCGACGACGCTGATTCGCGCCGAGCTTCCCGAGACTTCGCAACGCGGGGAATACGAGCTTCGCCGCCATTACACAGCGCCCCACAGTCTGGTATTCAAAGCTTTGCGTTTCACCGGGGATGGTTTTGTGAAGAGCAACGTGATCACGCGACTTCTTCAGTCGGAAGTGAATCATGTGCAAAACGAAGACAGTTCGCAGACCGCGATCACTCCGGCAAACTACAAGTTTTCCTACAAAGGGACCAAGGAAGTCGATGGCCGTCTGCTGCACGTTTACCAACTAAAGCCGCGCAAGAAACGTGTTGGCCTGTTCAAAGGCCACATCTACCTTGACGCCCACACCGGCAGCCTGGTGCGTGCCGAGGGCAGGGCGGTGAAATCGCCTTCTTTCTTCGTCAAGAGAATCGAATTCGCGCAGGATTACGCCGACTTCGGTCCGTTCACTTTCCCGGTGCATGTCCACTCCGAAGCCCGCACGCGCATCATCGGACAGGCTATTGTCGACATCTACCACAAAGACTATGAGCCAGTGGCCGCCGGAATGCAGGCGGTGGCATCGCGTCCGGCACTCTAGAAGGCTGAAGAAAGAGTCAGAAAAGCAGATTCCTCAGTGCACGCCTTCACTCGTGCCGCCAGGTCTTTTCCTTTTTCCCAAAACCGCAACTCTTCAGATCATCATGAGCATCTGGCCAAGGGCAATCTCGCCGGACACAGAACCCACTATTCCCAATTCCTGCCGAGACCACACCAGTGTTACAAAGCTTTTTTCCTGTCACTTTCGCCAAAGATTAGAATCACACCGCACAGATTCCCATGAATTGCACCGCGCAAAACCTGGTGGCAAACGCGCAAAACCTGGCGACAATGCCCACGCCGCCTGCTGCGGCATCTTTCGAGCAACCGCCCAAACTGGGCCCATTGGGATCTCTACGGGTTCACTGGCCCGAGTACCTGATGGAAGCGGGCCTGCTCGGTGCGTTCATGGTTTCGGCGTGTGTGTTCGGCGCGCTGTATGAGTTTCCGCACTCGCCCGTGCGCCAAGCCATCACTTCGCAATTT
>DAIMDJ010000112.1:0-7997 GCA_036725905.1 Terriglobales bacterium | reverse complement strand
AGCAAATGTTGGTAACACCAGCACAGTGCCACCAACGCTGCCAAGCGTAGCCGCAATCTCGGCTACCAACAATGCAGTGATCAACAACGTCACGCTGCCGTTCAGCCCCATTGCCTTGGCCGAAACTCCCGACGGGAAAAAAATCTATGCAGTTGGCAGCGACGGCTCGGGAGTCGGCTGGGTAGTCAGCATTAATTCGCTGGATAAGAGCCTGAATGAAGCTATTACGGGGCTCAGTGCACCCCTCTGGGTGGCGACGCGATCTGACAGCCAGAGAGCTTATGTCTTGAATAGCGGCAGCGGAACGGTTTCGACAATTGATACGTTTTCCGACATCGTTCTCAGCAATGTTGCGGTGGGTGCGGGTGCAAATTTCATGCTCTATGACCCAAAGCTCAATCGTCTTTATGTGACGAACCCAACGGCGGGCACTGTGGGTATTCTAGATGCCTCCACGGACCCGCCGAGCTCCCTCACCGGCGCGCCTCTCGCGATCCCGCAATACACGCCGCAGACGTCGTCCGATTCTCAGAATCCGTGCCAGGGCTCCGCGGTGGTGCCAACCTCGATAACCGCCCTCCCGGATGGAACCCGGGCTTACGTCGCCAGCTATCAAGTCAGCAGCGGGCAAATCTGCTCGCAACTTTCCGTCATCAATACGGCAAACAATACAGTCGCCAGCACAACAGGGCTAGCATTTACCGTTCCTCCTTCGGGCACGCTAACCACTGCAGTGCCGGTTGCGCCGGAAGAGACCGGATGCAGCTCTGCTCGACCTGCCTCCCCCGCAATCGCGCCTTTCATCACAAACGCCGGATTTCGGCTCTCGGTGGCGAGCTCTGCGGATAGTTCCAAGGTCTATGTGGCAAATTGTGATGCCGGAAGTACGGCTATCATTTCCACTTCCAGTGCTGCGCAGATAGCTAATGTGGCTTCGCCGGTGAGCGATTTTCCACCCGTGACCACCACTGTGAATATCACGGCTGCCTCGCAAAGCGGTTCAACTGAAACCTACACTTACACCTTGACTTCCGGCCCGCCGCTGCGGATTGGCACGAGCATAACTATTACGGGGACGAGCGATCCCACGAAAAACGATGGCACATTCAGCATCAGCGGTTTGGGTGCTGGAACGTTCAGTGTCGACAATCCTGTCGGGGTAACGGCGACCGGCCAGAGCGGGACCGGGACGGTAATTAGTCCGCCGCCGCAGAATCCTGTATTCGTATTAACGGGACCTTGAGGATGACACTGATTCTTATTTGTGCAGAACGGCGAGGAAGGGTTCGACTCAGAGTTGAGCAGCAACTTTCATTGTCCCGCGGCCATGGCGCGCTCTCCCTGGCGGCGGCGATTATAGCGCAGAGCGATATTCATAAACACATTACCACTTGCAGTTTCGAAGCAGATGACCAGAGCTTCGGTATCCTCGCTGCTTTTTGCTCCATCTGTGGTGTGGAGAATAGGGGGATGGACACGGAAGTGGAATCCTTGATCGTTGAGAGCCGTAATGGCGTTTCCGGTGACTTGATTCGCCAGCTCGCAGACAGTCTCGCGCACCAGAGTGTCTGATTCGGGAAGTTCTGTCCCTGCAAACTTGCTCGCCACACGAACGGCAGTTTGCGTATCGAGGTCCAGGATGACACGGCCCTCGATATCCCCAGTGACCCAGATGAGGGCGGCGACACCCTTACGGCGGTAGGCCTCTTCTTCCATGCTGAGGCTGCCAACTGTAGTGGAACACTGCAATCCTTCAGCCAGCACGGCGTCCGCCGCGTTGATAAACGGCTGGATTAACTCCATCTTCATGATCTAGGCTCCTGCGCCCGCCGCATTTGACACGGTAGCATCCTCTCCCAACACGTACTTGATGACTTCGTAGAGAACTTCCGGCTTGACCGGCTTCTGCACGAAATGACGTGCGCCGCGCTGTAGCGCCGCCACGATATTCTCCTGATAACCGACAGAAGACACCATAACGATGCGCGCCTCCGGATGCTGCCGGACAATTTTTTCGGCAGCTTCTATGCCTTCCATCTGCGGCATGGTGATATCCATGAGGACGATGTCAGGATTTGTCCGATCGTATTCGGTGATGGCGGTTGCGCCATCACCGGCTTCACCGGCAAGCTGTCCGCCAAATGTTTCGATAATGCGGACCAGGTTCTTGCGGGCGAAGACGGAATCGTCCACGACTAAGTAGCGGACGGGCTGACCGTCTTTACTACGTTTCACTGGTGCAAACTGCTCCATTGTTTCCTCCTGTTCCCCCGTTTGTGAGCGAGTTTGCATCTCGCTCAGTTTTGCTGCGACTACCTTCCCGCGCCGGCGGCTATGCCGTCGTTCGGATCGGTCGCGGCTTTCCGATCCTGCGTGCATTGCGCCATCAAGGTGTTGGCGAGCGCATCGAGCGCCACCACGCGGATTGCATAGCCGCGATCAATGGCAGCTTTGGGCATACCGAACACCACACAGGATTCTTCGTTCTGCGCGATTGTCATGCCTCCGGCGGCCTTCACTGTTCCCATCCCTTGCGCGCCATCGTCTCCCATTCCAGTCATCAAGACCGCAATGCCTTTCGGTCCGAATTCCTCTGCCAGGCTCTTGAACAGTACATCCGCAGAGGGACGATGCCCGTTCACGCGGGGATCATCACTAAGCACGGCAACATCGCCCAGCGGCAAGCGCTTTACCTTGAGGTGCCGGCTGCCGGGACAGATTAGGACTCGTCCCGCCAACAGCATATCGCCCGATTGGGCCTCTTTCACGCCAATCGAGCAGATCTCATCCAACCGGCGGGCGAACATTTCGGTGAAGCCCTCAGGCATATGTTGCACCACAACAATTGATCCCGGAAAATCCGGAGGCAACTGGGAGAGTACGTACTGAAGTGCCTGCGGTCCGCCGGTGGAAACGCCGATGGCTATGACCCTTGCCGGTATCTTTTTGGTGTCGATGGAGAGCTTCTCGCTGCGCGGATGAAGCTCAGGCATGGGCGCCATCCTGACCCCACGGCTCTGACCAGCGGCTTTTATTTTAGAAATCAGCTCTTGCGCGATCTGGGGCATGCGCGCCGAGACGTCTTGCGGCTTGGCCACAAAATCGAACGCTCCCAGCGACAATGCTTGTAAGGTGACCGAAGCTCCTTGCGTACTATGGGAGCTGACAACGATGACCGGCAATTTGTGACGCCGCATGATCTCTTTGAGCATTTCTAGCCCGCTCATGCCGGGCATTTCGAGATCAAGCGTTATAACCTGCGGCTTCAGCTCATCTATTTTTTTAAGGCCGAAGTTGCCGTCCATAGCGGTGCCGACTACCTGGATGGATCTGTCAGCTTCCAAGATCTGAGGGATCAATTTCCGCATAAGTGCGGAATCGTCCACTACCAGCACGCGCACAGGTGAATTCATTGCTTCACCTCCGTGGCGCCTTGCGGGTTGGGTGAGCCATCTGAATGCGCGAGCAGGATGCCTGACAAGAGGTCCCCAGTTTCGCTGGGCCGATGCTTGCTATGCCGATCCACGATTGCCGGAAGATTGATGATCAGCACCACACGGCCATCGCCCAGGATGGAAGCGCCGCTCACAAGATCAGTTGAAACAGTTTGATCGTCGAGCGCTTTGATGACCAGTTCTTCCTCTCCCTCAAGAGCATCGACGATCAACCCCAGCTTGCGTTCGCCGAATGCAATGACTAAAACGAAAATCTTATCCTCATGCCCAGACTGCTCCGTCGGTCGGTGACCCAGGCGTACCAACGGCAGTACCTGATTTCGCAGTTGCAAAACTTCGTGGCTGTCGACTCTGTGCAACTCTGACTCGTGTGCGCGCGAGATTTGAGCGACAGCATTGAGCGGAATGGCATACAACCGTTGCTCTACCCGGAAAAGCAAGGCCTTGATGATCGCCAGCGTCAGCGGCAGCTTGAGGCGGAACGTAGTGCCTTTGCCAGCGCGCGTGGCGATTTCAACTGTCCCTTTCAGGCGGTGGAGCACGGCCTGGACAACATCGAGTCCGACACCACGACCGGAGATCTCAGTGACTTCCTCAGCAGTGCTGAAGCCGGGGCGAAAGACGAGTTCCAAAATTTCAGCCTCACTCAAGCGGCTGGCCTCATCTGAAGAGATCAGACCTTGCTGCACAGCCTTTGCCTTAATTTTTTGTACGTCAATACCCCGGCCGTCATCGCTCACTTCGACAATGACCTGGTTGCCATGATGATAGGAACTGAGGCGCAGCGTGCCCTGAGCGGGCTTACCGCTGCGAGTGCGTTCCTCGGCACGCTCAATTCCATGGCCGATAGCATTGCGAACCAGGTGGGTCAGCGGCTCGGCGATTGCATCCAGCAGGCTCTTGTCAAGATCGGTATCCTCACCGCTGATGGCGAGTTTCACTTCCTTCCCACACTGTCTGGCGACATCGCGCACCAGACGTGGAAAACGGCGGAAGAGCTGTTCCACGGGCACCATGCGAATTTTCATCACCGAGCGCTGCAAGTCGCTGAGCACGCGCGATTGGAAAGCCATTGCATCGCCAAAGCGGCCGCGCATGGCTTCCTTAGGAAAATGCTTTGCCAATTCGCTAAATGCTTGCTGGAGCATTGATTTGCCGATAATTAACTCCCCGACCAGGTTCAGCACATTGTCGATGCGCTCGGCATCCACGCGCAGGACGTTTTCTGCCAGGTGGGTTCTCGATGCACTTTCATTCTCTTCCGGAGAATCCAGCTTTGACTGAGTGCTACTGGGACCTTGCACTTCCGCAAGCGGATGGCCTAGCGGTGCTTCCGGCTGGCAGAGTGGAGTGTCGCCCTTCTGCGTCGCCGCTTGAACAAGTTCTGCATTGGCTTGCGCGATGATTGTTGGGATTCTGCAGATGGCGATCAACTGTTCTGCCGATTTGAGAGTAGCTATGAGGAAATCGAACTGGCGCACCGGCCCGGAGATAATACCTTCAGGCCGCGCTGCTAAGACTTCGCCAGCGCCATTCAAGGCATTCAGCGTTAGCTGCCGGGCGGCAATTGGCATTGCGCAATGCGGATCGACGGTGGCGGTGACGTGATAAACGTTTCTGCCATAATTCGCTGCATTTTGCGCCGCAACGTGTTCGTATTCGTTCCAGGTCACCGCTCCACTGGTCGTGGTGCCGACTCTCTTGGAGCTTTTCTTAGCCTTGGGGTTTTGCCCCAGTGCGCGCACGATTTTCCGCAGGCGTTCCCCAGAGGGCGCTTTGGATTTTCGACGGTAAGCCGCAATCATTTCACCGAAGGTGTCGGCGGCAGTGAATGCCACCTCTGCGAGAGATGAGTGAGTGCATGCTGATTGCAGCGCCAGAGCATCTTCGAGTTCGTGGGCGGCATTGCTCAATTCGCGAAAACCGCAGGCCGCGGCGTCGCCCTTGAGAGTGTGCACAATGCGACGGATGCTGCGCACAATCTCGACATCACCGGGCTGTTTTTCGAGCTTCAGCGCCTCATCATTCAGCGACTGCAGCAGTTCCTGCGAGGTCTCAAAAAACAGCTCGCGCATTTCAGCGCCGCGTTCATCCGAAAATTGAGTCACTCGATCACCTCAACCTTCTGATAGGCGGTTCCGCTGTTGCGGTGAACCATGGCGAACTTTTCTGTCAATCCAAGCAGGCTTTCGGCGTGGCCAACAAACATGTATCCGTCGGGATTCAGACAGCGCCAGAACTTATCGATGAGCCGCTTCTGTTCGGCTTCGTCGAAATACATCATGACGTTGCGGCAGAAGATCACGTCATTACGCTGCGGCAGATATTCCGTTTTCAGGTTGTGAAAATCAAAGTGAATTACTTCCTTCAAGGCTCTTTTCACCGCGTAGCGTTCGCCGATTTTGTCGAAATAGCGCAGGCGATAGCTAAAATCCACGGATGACATCTGCGGTTCGCTGTAAACGCCCTGTTGGGCGGCGCGCAGAACCGAGTAGCTGATATCGCTGGCGAGAATTTCCACTTTCCACGGCGGAGGGATCAGCGGCTTGGGGGAGGGCATCTCAATGGGCAGCGGGTTACGGAGATAGTAATAGGCCAATCCATCGGCGACTAGCATGGCGAGAGTGTAAGGTTCCTGGCCGGTGGAACAGCCTGCGCTCCAGATGCGCAGGGAGTAATCGCGGTGTGCCTGCTTGTGGCGAAGAAGATCATCAAGAATATATTTGTGAAACAAATCCAATTGCGCCTTGTTGCGGAAGAAACTGGTTTCGTTGACGGTTAGATTCTCCAGCAAGCGCGCCAGTTCATTCTTGCCCTCATTGCTGATGAGCAAACGGTAATAGCTGTAAAAGGAGTCCAACTGGCACTCCTTTAAGCGACGCTGGAGCCGATCTTGCAAAAAATGGGAGCGCCGCTCATCGAAGTGCATGCCGCATTCCTGATACACGAGCGCCTGCAACAGCCGAAGTTCAGCATCAGTAAGCTGCGAAGGCACGGTTGATGTGCTCATGAATTCTGCTCTTCCGCTCGCCCGGTATTTCTATTTTCCGGAGGCTGCGCTGCGCGTTTCCGCATCCGCCCTCCGCTCGCGTTCAGTCCCGCCTTGCGGCGCTCCATCGAATTCGAGAAGCTTGGCCATATCCAGAAGCACGATCAGCCGCCCCTTGTACTTTCCCAATCCGGTTACGCAATTCAGCCCGCCTTCTTGGAAAAGCACGCTGGACGGCTCGACATCGGAGGCCGGAATCTTCAGGACTTCCGAGGCCGAATCGACGATTAATCCCGAGAGCCGCCCCTTGTGCTCCAGTACCAAAATGCGGTTGCGGCGCGCGAGTGCGACTTTTTTCTCTCCGAAGCGCTTGCGCAAATCGATCACTGAGACAATTTTTCCGCGCAGGTTAATGACACCTTCTACGTAATCGGGAGCATCCGGCACGGCAGTGATTTCGGGCACGCGCACAATCTCGTGCAGCGAAGTGATGGGGACTCCGTAGGTCTCACGTCCCACCTGGAAGCCGACGATATGCAGTTCGCGATTCATGTGATGAACGTTGCGTTAGCTCTGCGCGCCAGCGGCGGCATGGCGGGACACGGCGGCCTTCGCCGTGAGTCTTTCGTCCAAGCGCCGGGTGACGCGCTCCATTTGCTCCAGGGCAAAGCGGTCCATGGAATCCAGTAAATCACGCGACATTTTTGACATCTGCTCGGCTGAGGCCGCGAGTTCCGTAGAACCGGAGGTGGTCTGCTGGACCAACTCGCGCATGCGCTCCATGGCTTTGACTACTGCGTCCGCGCCCGATGCCTGCTCCTCGACGGCTGAGTTGATTTCGTGCGTGATTTCGTTGAGGCGCGTGGTGGCACGAGCGATTTGGGATGAGCCATGCGACTGCTCGTTAGTGGCCGCGCCGATTTCCTGGGCGAACTTGTAGACCTCGGTCACAACGTTGGAAATCTTGCGAAGGGCCGCGTTGAGTTCCTGACCGAGGCCCAGGCCATCGTTCACGATGCCGGTGCTGCGCTCCATGTTTTCGACTGCCTTGCGCGCTTCTTTTTGAATGCTCTGGATAAGTTCGGAGATTTCCTTTGTCGATTGCGCTGATTTTTCCGCCAGCTTGCGAACTTCGTCCGCCACGACGGCGAAACCAAGGCCATGTTCGCCGGCGCGAGCGGCTTCAATCGCGGCATTCAAGGCAAGCAGGTTGGTCTGTTCGGCCAGATCATCGATCACCTCAATGATCTTTCCGATGTCATCGGCGCGCTGGCCAAGGACATCGATGATTTCGCCCGACGAGCGAATCGTGCTGTTGATCTTATTCAGCCCTTCCGTGGCTTTCTCCATCGTGTTGATTCCGCTGTGCACCTCCTCGCGCGAGCGGTTGGAGATATCGAGGAGAACTTTGGCAGTATCGGCGACTCGTTGAATCGAAGCGACCATCTGATCGATGGATGCTGAAGTCTCGCTCACGCTGGACGCCTGCACTTGGGTACTCTTCACCATGTTCTGCACGTTGACGCTCATCTCGTGCATGGTGCTGGTGACTT
>DAIMDJ010000111.1:0-8027 GCA_036725905.1 Terriglobales bacterium | reverse complement strand
AATTTCTTGAAGAAGCCAATGATTCGCGTTGGGCCGCGTGTTCCGGTCACTATTAAACCAGGGTCGCCTCCACAAGTGACTTTTCCGGCCCAGAACGGATTCCCGACCCTACATGCACTTGGACCGCAAGATTACGCGGTGATCTACAACATCAACCCCGCGTATCAGGCCGGAATCGATGGAAGCGGCACAACCATTGCAGTTGTCGGAAGGTCGAACATCAATGTTCAGGATGTCACTGATTTCAGGAACGCGTTTGGGCTATCTTTCAATCCGCCACAAGTCATTATCGACGGCCCCGATCCCGGAGATTTAGGAGGAGGCGAGGAGTTCGAGGCGGTGCTGGACAACACCTGGTCTGGAGCGCTTGCCCCAAATTCGAATGTGAAGTTCGTAGTTTCCGCCATCACCAACACAACAGATGGCGTTGATTTATCAGAGGTCTACATCGTCGACAATAATCTCGCCGATATCATGACAGAAAGCTTCGGCTCATGCGAGGCTGCTCACACTAGCGCGGAGATCAGTGCTGCAGGCGCGCTCGCCGAGCAGGCTGCAGCCCAGGGTATAACGTACACCGTTTCCAGCGGAGATACGGGAGCCGAGGGCTGTGACAATTTAAGCGAAATAGTCGCCACAGGCGCGGTGTCGGTGAATTTCCTTGCGTCCACGCCGTTCAATGTGGCGGTAGGTGGAACCATCTTCAATGAAGGCACTCAGAGCGGTAAGTACTGGAGCTCATCGCTCCCGCTCGCGGAAACGGCGCTTTCCTACATCCCGGAGAACGTCTGGAACGAAAGCTGTACTGTCTCACAATGCGGGAGCCAGAACGCAAATATTGCAGCCGGCGGCGGGGGGGCAAGCTCATTCTTCAGCAAACCTTCCTGGCAGTCTGGAGTAAGTGGGATTCCCACCGATGGCAAACGCGACATGCCCGATGTATCTCTAACCGCGGCACTGCACGATCCTTATCTAGTCTGCTTTGAATTCTCTTGTGAACAAAACTTTATCTACCTCGTAGGCGGTACGTCAGCGTCGTCGCCATCTTTCGCCGGGATTATGGCGCTAGTTGATCAGAAGATGGGGTCGCGTCAAGGGCAGGCGAATTATGTCCTTTATCGTTTGGCGGCGGCTGAAACGCTTTCGCAATGCAATGCCTCGAACACGACGACTTTGCCCGCTGCCAGTTGCGTGTTCAACGACGTCACCAAAGGCAACAACGTAGTGCCAGGCGAAATCGGCACGCAATACCAATCCGGTGTCGGCTATGACCTTGCCTCCGGCCTAGGCTCCGTGAACGTCTCTAACCTAGTGAACAACTGGAACACGGTTATATTCAGACCGACCAGCACCACCCTGAACCTCAGCCCAACAACCAATATTAGTCACGGCCAGTCTGTTACCGTCACCGCCAGCGTAACTCCCAACAGCGGTACGGGAACGCCTACCGGCGACGTCTCTCTAACTGCCCAGACAGGCTCAAGCAGCTCCGGCCAGACTCTCGTCGACAGCTTTTCGTTAACCAGCGGTTCAATAAACTTGCCAACCCACTTGCTCCCTGGTGGCACGAACTACACCGTTACCGCTCACTATGCCGGTGATGCAACTTTCGGAGGGAGTGACTCCGGTCCGGTTACCGTGACGGTATTACCGGAATCCAGCACAACGACTACAAGCGTGCTTGCCTTTGATCTAGGCGGCAATTCGCTCCCGCTCAGCAACGTGCCATATGGCAATTTTGTTTATTTGCGAGCTGATGTTGCGGGAAGTTCGGGCCAGGGATTTCCGTCCGGATCGGTAAACTTCAACGACAGCGCTGGATCCGTCCCAGGGAATCCTTTCGTGTTGAACAGCGAGGGCAACACAGCAACGCCAAATTTTGTTCTAACTTTGCCCGCAGGGCAAAACTCGATTTCCGCCAGCTATGGCGGCGATGCCAGTTTTAAACCCAGCAGCTCGACTGCTGTAAGCGTCACGATCGCGAAGGGTTCAACCGCTACAGTTCTGACATCGAGCAGCAGCAGCGTTGGTCAAGGCAGCAGTGTTACTCTCACGGCAACAGTTAACACCAACAGCTTGGGAGACGCGCCCGGGGGCACGGTGACATTCTTTTCGGGAACTACTCAACTCGGCAGCGCACCCGCTTTTGGTGGCTTCAACTCTAGGACGGGCATAGTTAACGCGACCGCAAGCCTTACGACTTCGCAGCTACCGAACGGGCAAGACAGCATCACGGCGCAGTATGGCGGAGATCAGAACTACAGCGTTTCGACTTCTGCGGCGATTACAGTCACCGTGCAGCCCGATTTTGCTTTTTCTGGGAGCGCTCCCTCGATTAGCACGAGCCCCGGTGGCTCGGGAACGCTGACGCTTACGATTACCGGGCAGACTGGCTACAACAGCACGATCAGTTTTACGTCGGCGTCCTGCGCGGGCCTTCCCCGTGAAAGCAAGTGCGGCTTCAATCCGCCTTCCGTGGCCGGCAGCGGCACGACGACGCTCACCGTTACAACCACTGCGCCCACAGCAGCGGCACTAAACGGATCCGGCTGGTGGGCAACCGGCGCCGGTTTCACCGTCGCAGCGGTGTTTCTCTGCGGCATTCCGAGAAAGCGACGGTGGAGCGCCGTGGCGTCATTTATCGTGACTGCGTTTCTTATGACAGGTGTTGGCTGCGGCGGTGGCGGGGGAGGCGGCGGAGGTGGTGGAGATCCTGGCACGCCACGCGGCAGTTACACTGTGGTCGTGACGGCGACGGGTGGCGCGCTCAGCCATACCGTGAATTTCACTTTGAACGTGCAGTAGCCGTGAAATGGCTTTAGCGAATAAACGGCCCAGACTGCGTCTGGACCGCTGCATTAACTCGCAATTGCTCGGGGCAGCTCAAACGTCAAACTTTTTGCGTGCCTTTTTGGGGGTCTAACTTGCTCGAACGTGCACTGCCGCGGCTTCTTCTCCGGACGCCATCGCAGAAATTTCGTCCCATGGCGGAAGCGGCCGCCGGAGAAGTGGTCGTACTGCACTTCGCAAACTAGTTTTGCCTTGAGCGGCTGCCACTCGGCGGAGCGACGTGTGCTCCAGCGGCTGGGGCCTCCGGGAGCGCGTCCGGTGAATCCGGGCGGACCGATCAGCGGCTTAACGATTTTCTTCAGCTCGCGGCGTTGCGCTGCATTGAAGCTCGAGGTGAATCCCACATGATCGAGTTGCCCCTGTTCGTTGTACAAGCCGAGCAGGAGTGAGCCGATGCCTCCGCCTTTTTCGGCGTAACGGAATCCTCCGACTACACAGTCAGCAGTGCGAATGCGTTTGATTTTGACCATGGCTGTGCGTTCACCGCTGCGATAAGGCTCATCGAGTCGCTTGGCGATGATTCCATCCAAGCCCATGGCGCCCAGTTCGCGCATCCAGTTTTCTGCTTGGTCTCGATCGTGCGAGGCTGGGGAAAGGCGAAGCACGCCTTCTGCGGGCAAGTTTTTTACCGGCAAATCATGGAAAAATTCCTGTAGCTTTGCGCGACGTTCTGCCAGAGACAATTCGGTGAGCAACTTGCCATTGTGATCAACCAACAGATCGAAGCACATCAGCGTCGCTGGCGATTCGTTCGACAGCTTGCGAATGCGCGACTCGGCAGGGTGAATACGCATCAGCAGATCATCGAAGGCAAGCTGCTCGCCCGAGTAGATGACAATTTCGCTGTCGACTACAAAGCGTGAGTGCGGCAACTTGCGAAGAGCGGTGACGAGTTCAGGAAAATATCGCCCTAACGGCTGTCCGGCTTTCGATTGCAGCAGTACCTGGTCGCCGCTGCGAAACGCCAAACAGCGAAAGCCATCCCACTTGGGCTCGTAGAGCCAGCCTTCACCGCTGGGAATCTCAGCCACAGATTTTGCCTCAGCGGGTGGATAGGGTGGATGAATCGGCAGTCGAATGGACGGAAAGCTCTGTTCCAACGCTTCTGCGGGCAAGGCTCCGGAGGCGACGCTTGCCGCCGCCTTGATTTTGTCCTTCTTCTTGCGCATCACCGTTTCGATGCCGGCGCCAAGCCGCCCGCTGCACCGGGGACAAGGGCACGATTGCCGTAGACAAAAGCTGTCACCTGCCATTGTGGAAACAGGTTCCACGGCTGCATTTGGCTTTGACAGTCGAAGCAAACGTTGTGAGACTCTGCATAGCGATTCTCGACAGAGCTATGAAGATCACCTTCGCCGGTTGCGTCCTATTAACGATATTTTCCCTTTCGGCTCCGTCACGCCCGTCAGATTCCTGGATCCACGAAAGCAAGCTGCTGGCTTTGGAGAATGCCTGGAACCAGGCGCAACTGCACCATGACTCGAAGGCTCTCGACAGCTTGGTCAGCGACACATTTGTGTACACCGACTACGACGGGACGGTGATGAACAAGGCCCAATTCCTCGCGGACTTAAAGGATCCCACATATCGCGCCACGCTGATCACCAACGAGGGGATGAAAGTTTTTTCTTATCAGGACATGGCCATTGTCATTGGCCGTTATCACACCAAGGGTTCGTATAAGCGCAAGCCCTTTGAGCATTATGGCCGTTTCACCGATACCTGGGTTTACCAGGATACGATGTGGCGGTGTGTGGCAAGCCATACCAGCTTGATCGAGAAGAAGTAGAAGGCGAGTTGCTGCGGTTCTGGTTAAGCACTGGCAGGGTGCACGAGCGCGTCGATGGCGCCATCAATGCTGGGGAAAATCAGGAAGAGCGGCTCTACTCCGGTAATTTCAAATAGCTTCCGGACGCGATCATTTACTCCGGTCAAAATCATCTGCTTTCCTGCTTTGTGCCTGGATACGTGAGCCCTGACGATTGATCCCAGGCCGGCGGAATCTACGTATGGCACCTCGGCGAAATCAATGATCACAATAGGGGCCTCTTCAACCTGTAGCGCAGTTTGAAACGAGGCCAGGTTTTGCAGTGTCAGCGGTCCGCGAAAACTGAGCACACGCTGGCCGTGGATTTCTCCTGCAAAGCGCGCTATGGTCGAGTCGTTCGGCGACATGGAGCGCGATTCTATTGCACATCTCCGAGGATAATCAAGCGTCTTTACATTTGCGAGGCATGATTTGTGACGCTTACCTGTGAGCGATACCGAAGGACGTCTGCGGCGGTATCGAGGCCCTTAAGGAGGCGGCTCCTAATGCGGTGTCGGTTTCCTCGGTTTCCGCTATATTCAAATTGCCGCACCGAAGTATCCTCTATAGCACTCTATGATCCGATTGCGGGTCACGCGGAACAGCCAAGCGGTAACCTGCTCCGCCGGTTTCATCATCCGGTAGGCCTCGACGAGCTCGTAGAAAACATCCTGCAGAATGTCTTCTGCATCGCCCTGGTCGGCCACTCGCCTCTGGATGAAGTTGCGAAGCCAGCCTTGCTCCCGCTCGATCGCTTCGGAGATCCGTTGGTCTTGCTCCGCCATGAGCCACCGTTTTCTCAGCGCCTCGTCCATCTGCGGTTGTAGACGAATGAGCAAGGCAAATATTTTAGCGAAAATGCTTCTGTCGCAAGCGACGATTCACGTAGCGGCAGTTCTTTTGCCTAAGCTCCAGATCGATTGGATCTGCTGTTCCGGGCTGTGCTTTGAAGTATCTGAGGGCGTCATAACAGCCGTCCAATTGAACTTTTGATCCCGCTATCAACACAGCCCGTTGTCTGAACCGCCATTCATTACATCGCAGGGCCAGCAGCTTTGGTTCTGCTGCAGCACGGCCGTTCGTCGCGGCTGGAATGCTAATCTGAGCGATGGTGTTCCTGATTCCCAAGAACGTCAGGCAGTTTGCGCTGATTGTCCCCTGTCTGCTCGCTGGCATGTTCGTACAAGCCAGTCAGAAACCGCCGGTTGAGTCATCGCACAATGCCTGGTCGATCCGCTGGCAGCCTGTCATCATCGTCAACGGCGCGCCTGTGCTTTTCCTGGTGAATCCGCCGGCGCGGCTCGCGACTCTTTCTGGAACGTGGTTAGACCACGAGGTCTCTTTCAGTTTCGATAAAGTCACCAGGAAATGGTTCGGACTCGCAGGGGCGAGCCTGGAGACACATCCTGGCACCTATACATTGGAGCTAAAGGGCACAACGGCCGGCGGCAGGGAAGTGTCTTTTCAGCGAAAAGTAACCGTTAGGGCGGCAAAATATCCCAGCATCGCCGTAACCGTTGCGAAAAAATTTACCGAGCCAAGTCCGGAACAGCTACAGCAAATCAAACAAGATCAGGCCGTCAAACAGGAAAATTTTCGAAGTGTTGATCCAGAACGCGAATGGTCGGGCCGCTTCCGTCCACCAGTGAATGCGACTATCTCCGATGTGTTTGGCACGCGCCGCACCTTTAATGGCAAAGTGCAAAGCATGCATCAAGGGCTGGATTACGCCGTGCCATCCGGCACACCGGTCCTCGCCTTAAATACGGGAACGGTGCTTCTCGCCCGGCCGTTATATTTCGAAGGAAATTGCGTCGTGTTGGATCACGGACAGGGTCTGCTCACACTTTATTTGCATCTTTCGGAATTCAAGGTCAAGGAAGGTGATCGCGTCGAGGGTGGGCAAGAGCTCGGTTTGAGCGGAGGCACGGGTCGCGCCACCGGACCTCACCTGCACATAGCGGTACGCTGGCAGGGCATCTACCTCAATCCCGCGACCCTGATGAAACTCAAGCTGCCATGATGACGCGACCACGTCGCGTCCGTGCGCAAACTCAACTTCTCGATCCGGAGCCTGTGCCTGTGCGAGCGCTTGGAAACGATCGGATAACGCCTCTCAGTTCGAAATTGCGGATGAGTCGGTGCAGGTAATTCGCATGCACCCCCAGAATACGGGCGGCTTCCGTGTAATTGCCTCGCGCCTGTTCCAGGGCGTTCACAATCAAATTCTTCTTCAGCTCTTTGACAGCCGCGTGGTACTTCGCGGGGACTATGCCGGGCGGCGGTTCTTTTTCCAGGACGGACTCCGGCAAGTCCTCAGGCAAAATCACTTCCGACGAACCTAGCACGAGCGCCCGCTCCATCGCATTCTCCAGCTCGCGCACGTTGCCAGGCCAATCATAGTTAGCTAGGCACGCCATAGCGTCCGGAGAAATTTGCTTCGGCTTCAGCTTGCACTTGGCGCTGCATTTGGAAACAAAATACTGGGCGAGCGTGGGAATATCTTCGCGGCGCTCGCGCAGCGGAGGCATGACCAGCGTGACCACATTGAGCCTGAAAAAGAGATCTCGCCGAAATGTCCCGGCGTGAATTGCTTCCTCTAAATCTCGGTTGCTGGCGGCGATGAGCCGCACATCGACCGATATTGGACGCGTGCCGCCCAGTCGCTCAATCTCGCGCTCTTGCAGTACGCGGAGCAGCTTTACCTGCAGCGCGGGAGCGAGTTCGCCAATTTCATCCAGGAAAACGACCCCGCCATCGGCCATTTCCAGGCGGCCTTTCTTTTGTGCAACCGCACCCGTGAAGGCCCCGCGCTCGTGCCCGAAGAGTTCGCTCTCCAGCAAGCCTTCTGGAATGGCCGCGCAATTGATGGGCACAAACGGCTTGGCCGCGCGCGGGCTGTTGCGGTGAATAGCGCGCGCCGCGAGTTCTTTTCCGGTTCCGCTCTCCCCGTGAATCAGCACCGTCGAATCGATGGGTGCCACCCGCGAAAGGAACTGGTACACCTCCTTCATGCGTGCGCCCTCGCCAACCATGTTGTGCTCGAGATTGATTTCCGTGTTTAGCCGCAGGTTCTCCTGCTCCAGCCATTGCAGCCGGCGTGCATTTTCCAGTGCTACGGCGGAAATTCCTGCGATCGCTGCCACCAATTCCAGATGATCCATGTCGAAGTGAATTCCGGGATTCGTGCTATCCACGTATATGCAGCCGATCACTTTTTGAAACACCGTCAAGGGCACGCACAGCAAAGAATGAATGTTAGATTTGACAATGCTGTCCACATCGCTGAGACCACCAGTGCGGGAAATATCGGCTCCGAGTATCGCAACGCCTTGTTCGAGAACCTGGCGCGCAATGGTCCGGCTTACCC